>NZ_JBNKWF010000001.1:0-198116 GCF_050299635.1 Altererythrobacter sp. | reverse complement strand
AGCCACGATCCTACAAACTGGCCCGCGCCGCGCAGCCAGGTTTCTGCTGCAATGACCTGGATCAGGCCTGAAGACACTTCGCCATGATTTGCATCTGGTGCCTTAAGTGAACGCCTGTCATGGCCAAGCTCGCCGATGACGACGCTTTTGCCGCGGACGGCTTCGAGGATCGCGTACTCTCCGCCGCCGAGAGCGGCCAGGTCCACCTGGACCAATTGCGAAGTGTCGATCGAATAGTCAGGATAGATCGCCGAGTGAGCGTGACCATCACTTGCTATTGTGTTCCAGATTGAGGGATAGGTGGTTCCGCCGTCAGAATGGGACGCTTCTATCCCCCAAACTAGACCGAGGAAATCGGGTTGGATGTCGCTGCTCGCGATGCGCATGCCTTGCTCGAAGAACGGACTGCCAGCTTCGACCAGTTCGTTCTCGTCGATGTCCTTGCGGACCGTCCGGGTGAGAACGATACGGTCCTTGTTCTGCTCAAGGACTGACCTCAATTCGCGGTCAATCTGCAATGAAGCGCTTCGCTGCAAAGGTGAATCGATAACGATCAGCCTCGCACCTTGATCGTCAAGCTGCTTGACCGCATTGAGGACATTGAGATTTGTTCGAAGGCGTGATTTGCCGAGCTGCTGGGATTGATCGGTCACCAGGACTATTTCGCCGCTTGGAGCGCGGTTGAACATTTTCGACTGGACTGACCAGATTGCAATGTCGAGCGGGCGCAAGATCGTGACGACCGCGAGCAGCATCGCCACAAACATGGCAATGGCCGCGTGGCGGAGCCTTTCGTTGGCAAAATGTCGTTCCAATAGGTCCCGCAAGATCCGTTCCTCAGCTCGGATCGTCCTAACAGAGCAGTGTAAATGTACCGTTTCCTATGCCCTTCAAGGCAGGATGCGACGTAATCATTCATGATTTCATTGATTTATGTGGGGTTTCGGTGGGATCTGTGAGGGCAATTGCAGGCCTGCGGCACCAATTATTAACCCATCGAGCCTGCGCACCACGATTCACCGGGCCATGACAAGCGACCTGCGATGTAAATGCACTGATTCGTCAACCTGGCGCCAAGCGCGTCTGGATCAGCGTTCGCCAGCCTTGCCAAAATCAATAGATATTCAGTTCTGACAGGCGCAGTTGGAGCATTTGCAATCGCATCAACAAGCTGCTCAAGAGAGGCTACATGAGACGAGAATCGGCCCTCAAGACTGCGCGGCAATTGCCCAAGGGAGTTATCCGCGATGCACTGCTGGACGCCGCCAGTTCGCTGATGCGCGAACAGGACACGGTCGAGATCGGGATCCTCGATATTGCCGCGCGTGCCAGGGTCAATCACGGCATGATCCGCTATTATTTCGGCAACAAGGAAGGGATGCTCCTCGCCTTGCTCGACCGCGATGTGGGGGTCCGAATTCGCCAGTTGGAGGCGCTGTTCCGGCTCGACGTTACACCGACGGAGCGGATGCGCATCCATCTCGAAGGGATTCTCGATACCTACTACCAGATCCCCTATCTCAACCGCCTGATCCAGGCGATGGTGCGCGAAGCGTCGGCCGAACGCGTTCACCATATTGCCGAAGAGCTTTTGAAGCCGATCGCCAAGGCCCAGCACAGGATCATCGAGGATGGAATCGCGGCGGGCGAATTTCGCCAGGTCGATCCCAAGCTCTTCTATTTCAACACGATCGGTTCGGCCGATGGCCTCTACTCCAACCGCTTCACGCTCGCGGCTGTGTTCGGCGGTATTCCCGCAGCCGACGAAGCTCTGCACGAACGCTATAAGCGCCAGACCGTCGAGACATTGATGGCAGGACTTGTCGCCTGATTGCCAGTACCGACTATCAATCTGTTTGATTTCCGATCAGACTTGGATGCCGAACAGCATCGATCCGCCTAGCATTACAAATGCTGCACCCAGGGCAAGGCTCACCTTCCTGCCATACGGGAGAAGCTTCTCAGCGGCGACAGCGAGCGTAAGGATGGCAATCCAGACCAGGTTCATCACCCCTCCCACGAACAGCAGCAGCATCAAAAGCCAGCAGCATCCCAGGCAATATGCGCCATGGATCAGACCAAGACGGAATGCTCCTGCAGCGCCGGGAGAGTGATGGCGGGCAATGAAGAGTGCCGGATTGCGGCAGTGACGCAGGCAGGCCTGCTTGGCAGGCGTCAACTGGTAAATCCCCGCAGCGATCAGAACGATTGGCGAAAGCAGGTCCATCTCGAGTGCCATGATCGCGGGCGAAAGCAGCATGGCCTGGCTCAGCGCAATCTGTGCCACAGCGGCGAAAACGGAAAATACTCCCCAGACAACGATGTAACCACTCACGAATTGCCAGATTGGGGGAGTGGCTGACCCGTAGCTGGTGCGGTAGGACCGGTCATACAGCAGCACGACCGGTGCCGCAGCGGGGATCATCATTGCCACCATCATGACCCACCACATGGCGAACGAAAGCAGGATGTTGTGCGCGGACCAAACCGTCATAGCCATGCCCTGCGCCATAGCCTGCGAAGATCTCCCCGCATCGGCAGCAAAGGGGAACAGGCTGTACTGGGCGCCATGCGGCATCCCGGCTCCGCTTGCAATCCAGAGCCAGGCGAGTGCGGTCATCAATGTCAGCCCGGCAATCGTTATAAACCGGGGTGCGCGCAGAGCCCGCGCGATGCCCGCCGCCATTATGAGTGGACAACTCCATGGCTATTGAGATGCAGATTGGCGAACTGGGCATAGCTGCCTGCAAGTTCGATCGGCACCGGACTGGTACCCGTGCTGGTGGCCGATCCAATCTCCGCAAGTTCGTATTCGAAACCGTCCGGCAGGTCGATGCGGGCCCGGATTTCACGACCGTCGACCGGGCTCTTGATCGGTTCGCCTTCCATTTCGACGTGACCCGGAATCCGTAAGCGCCCCTTTCGACCGTCAATATCGACGTCAAATTCGATTGGCGCAAAGACCGGTTCGTGCATGGTTTCGACGGTCGTTGCGAACACGGCGAAAAAGGTCGCCATGGGATCGGTGTCGCCGCCGGTCATGATCGTCAGTAGGGACGCACGCTGCGCCTCGCTGGCATTTTCATCGACAAAGGCCACGCATTCGCCATGCCCTTCGTGGATCGGCCCGGGCCATTTGAAGATCGCGCCGACTTTCAGTCCGGAAAGGTCGGTATCGCCATGTTTGCCCTCGTCGATGATCATTCCAAACACCGCATGGCAATGCCCCTTGTCCGGCAATCCTCCGAACTGGCAGTTGCAGCCGTAGTCGCAACTGCAATTCACCAATTCGCGGCCCTTGAACTCCCAGTAAGCCATATGCGCCTCCTCATGATGCCAGGCACGTTCTCTCAAGCAGCTGAAGGTTGAATGCGCATATTATCACATATGATGATCCATATCCACGGGAGGGTCGCGCCCTGATGAACCGGGGTGTCGCTGGGGATCGACGCCGACCTGACGCAAAACCCTGGCAAGGACGAGATCGAGCAGCTCCACGGCCTCCTGCGCCGATTGGTGGAACGGTGATCGCCAGCAGCAAGTCTACGATGTAGCCAATCCCCCTATCGCGCATGTCTATCCAATGTTAGTCGCTCGCCATGAGCGGCGTTCAATCAGGTTCGAATAGTCCGAAATCAGGGCGCATCGGCGAATTGATCGAGCGTGATCCGGCGGGTGCAGTTGCCGAATTGCGCCAGGCAGTGGTGCGCGATCCACTGAATGCTGGCGCGCAACGATTGCTTGGCCGGGCATTGCGTGCGGTCGGAGAGGTCGAGCAGGCTGAGGCGGCGGAGATGGCTGCAGTCCGGGCCGCCACGCATGATCCCCAAATGCTTGCGATCGCGCAGGCCTTGCTGGAAGGCGACTTACAGCAGGCGGAGCCCTTGCTGCGCGACCGGTTGCGTACACAGCCCACCGATGTTGCGGCGATCCGCATGATGGCGGAACTTGCGGCGCGGATCGGCCGATTCCGCGATTCCGAGGCACTGTTGCGCCGGGCGCTGGAATTGGCGCCGGGCTTCCTGGCGGCACGGGCAAACCTTGCGACGATCCTCTACAAGCAAAGCCGTTATGAAGAGGCCGCGAGCGTCCTCGACGAAGTGCTGGAGCGCGACCCGGCCAATCCCGGCAATCGCAACCTGATGGCCGCGACGCTGGGGCGGATCGGCGATTATGACGAAGCGCTCAAGCTCTATGACGAGCTGGTCGAAACCTTCCCCGACCATGCCAAACTGTGGATGAGCTATGGCCATATGCTCAAGACCGTGGGCCGGCTGGACGAAGGCGTTGCGGCATATCGCAAGGCGCTGGAAAGCCAGAACGACCTGGGCGAAGTCTGGTGGAGCCTGGCCAATCTCAAGACGGTGAGCTTTTCTGATGAAGACGTCGCCGCAATGGAAGCGGCACTGGCTGGAGGGCCTTCGCAAGAGGATGCACTGCATCTCCACTTTGCCTTGGGCAAGGCATGGGGCGACAGGCACGAAGCGGACAAGAGCTTCCATCACTACGAGGCAGGCAACGCGCTGCGCAGTGAGGAACTGGGTTACGAGCCGGAAGTGATCAGCGCGCAGGTCGATCGCATGATAGAAGTGCTGACGCCGCAATTCCTGGCGGCTCACGAGGGAGAGGGCGATCCCTCGCCCGATCCGGTATTCATTCTGGGCTTGCCCCGGGCAGGCTCGACGCTGCTGGAACAGATTCTCTCCAGCCATTCGCAAGTAGAAGGCACGATGGAGCTGCCAGACATCCCGGCCATGGCAATGCGCGAGGCCAGGCAGTCGGGCGGCGATCTGCGCGACTGGCCCGATGCTGTCGCCGAGATGCCGCCGGAACGCCTCGCTGAACTGGGTGCAGAGTTCCTTGAGCGGACCAGAGTGCAACGCAAGACGCACAAACCGTACTATATCGACAAGCTGCCCAACAATTGGAGCTATGCCGGGTTCATCCACCTGATCTTGCCCAATGCAAAGATCATCGATGCGCGCCGACACCCCCTGGATTGCTGTTTCTCCAACTTTCGCCAGCATTTCGCCAAGGGGCAGGCGTTCTCTTATTCGCTCGATCATATCGGTCGGTACTATGCAGATTATGTGCGTGCGATGGACCACTATGATCGCGTGATGCCTGGCCGCATCCATCGCGTGATCCATGAGCGGCTGCTCGACGATCCCGAAAGCGAAGTGCGCGCGCTGCTCGAATATATGGGGCTTCCATTCGAAGAGGATTGTCTGGAGTTCCATCGCAATGCGCGCGCCGTGCGCACAGCTTCTTCGGAGCAGGTGCGCCGCCCCATAAACCGCGATGGGGTGGGGCAGTGGGAGCCCTATTCGCAGTGGCTCGGCCCCCTGCTGGAAGCGCTGGGCGATCTCCCCCAAACCTATGCAAGGTAGGCCAGCTCACAGGCGTGATGTGGCAAAAATGCCATAACCGGCCCTGATCGGCGATAAACTTGCGGTTATCCTCCGGGGAATCTTGGCAATTCGCGTAGTTTGTGGCGGATTGCAGCCAGGGACGTTTTCCGATGGAGGAATCCTTGACTACTCAGGACAATAGAAGACTTCGCAGCCTATCTGTCGCCTTGCTTGCGGGAAGCGCAATGGCATCGGTTTCACCTGCGATGGCGCAGGACGCGCAGAGCGGGGCAAGCAACAATGTCATCATAGTGACCGCGCAGAAGCGGAGCCAGAACCTGCAGGACGTGCCGGTCGCTATCACCGCGCTGGGCACGGAAACACTCGACGAACTGCAGGTCAATGATCTGGAGGGCGCAGTAAAATTTCTGCCTTCCGTGACCATCCAGACGCTCGCGCCGGGCTTTGCGCAAGTCTATTTCCGTGGTGTCGCCTCGGGCGAGAATGCCAACCACTCGGCTTCGCTGCCGACAGTCGGCACCTATCTCGACGAAATGCCGATCACGACTATCCAGGGTGCGCTGGACATTCATGCCTATGACCTTGCCCGCGTCGAAGCGCTCGCTGGCCCGCAGGGTACTCTTTATGGCGCCAGCTCCATGGCCGGTACTATCAAGATGGTCACGAACCAGCCCGACTACTCGGGCAGCTATGGTGCGATGGATCTTGAGCTGAACAGCGTGGCGCATGGCGGGATCGGCGGCACGGCAGAGGGGTTCTATAATGCCCAGCTATCCGACAGTGCCGCGCTGAGGTTGGTTGCATGGTACCGCAAGGATGCGGGCTATATCGACAATATTCCCGGCAGCCGCACCTATCCCACGTCCGGCATAACGCAGGACAATGCGCAATATGTCGAAGACGATTATAACGAAGTCGATACATATGGTGCCCGTCTGGCGCTGGGCATCGAACTTGACGACAATTGGACCATTCGCCCCACCGTTATGGGCCAGGTCCAGCAGGCGGACGGCAGCTTCGCGCAAGAGCGTTCTTCCGCGGTTACCAAGAGCCTTCAGACCGTCCAGTACAACCGTGAATACAGCAAGGACAAATGGCTCCAGGCTGCGCTCACGATCGAAGGCAAGATCGGCAATTGGGATCTCGTCGCGACCGGCGGCCATTTGTGGCGCAAGGATACGGTGGACGCCGACTATTCGGACTATGCCTATTTCTACGATGCGCTCTATGGCTACGGGGCCTATTTTTACGACAACAATTACGATCTCGTCAGCCCCAACCAATATATTCAGGGCGGCGACAAATACCGCCGCGCCTTTGGCGAAGTGCGTATCAGCAGCCCTCAGGATGCACCGCTCCGTTTCATCGGCGGAGTGTTCGCGCAGCGCCAGAAGCACGAGATCACGCAAAACTACATCGTTGACGGTATCGCCGATATCAACGTCGTTCCCGGCACCAACAGCGATATCTGGTTGACCAGGCAAGACCGAACCGACCGCGACTATGCGGCCTTTGGCGAGCTCAGCTTCGATGTGACGGACAAGCTCACGCTGACGGGCGGTGCGCGGCTCTACAAATACAAGAACTCGCTGATCGGCTTCTTCGGCTACGCGCAGAACTTCTCTTCGCGCACCGGCGTGTCGGGTTGTTTCACAACAGATGGCCCGCCGCTTAACGAGAACCCCACCGGTACGCTCGCGCCGCCTGTTGTCGACGGGACGCCATGTACAAATCTCGACAAGACCACCTCCGATACCGATGCGATCTACAAGGTCAACGCGACCTACAAGATCAATCCGGACGTCATGGTCTATGCGACCTGGTCGCAGGGCTTCCGGCCCGGCGGCATCAACCGCCGCGGCACTATCCCCCCTTATGGGCCGGACAAGCTCGACAATTACGAGCTGGGTTGGAAAACGCGCTTTGGCGATGTCACGTTCAACGGTGCGATCTACCAGGAGGACTGGAGCGATATTCAGCTGTCCTTCCTGGGCGAGAACGGCCTGACGGAAATCCGCAATGCGGGCATTGCGCGCATTCGGGGTATCGAAGCGGACCTGTCCTATCGCGCGGGCGGACTGAAGCTCGCGCTCTCGGGCAGCTATAATGACGCCACGATCCGGCGCGATTTCTGCCTGATTGCCAATGACAGTTTCGATTGCACCCTGCCTGGAAGTGACGGGGCGGATAACGCCTTGCTCGCGCCTTCAGGCACGCGCTTGCCCGTGACCGCAAAGTTCAAGGGCAATGCCGTTGCTCGCTACGAATTCCCTGTGGGCGGGTGGGACGCGCACGTCCAGGGCGCACTGGCGCATGTCGGCAAGAGGCGGAGTGACTTGAGGACCTTCGAAAACGCTCTCAAGGGCTTTTTCGATGCGTACACAACGGTCGACTTCAGCCTGGGTGTGAAGAAGGACAATCTCAGGTTCGAACTCTTCGCGACCAATCTGTTCGACGAACGCGGGGTCATCAACAGCGGGGTGCAATGCCTCGAAACGACCTGCGGCGATCCGGGCAACCTCAGCAATACGGGCGGCGTGTTTTACGACTATGTGATCAAGCCGCGCATCATCGGGATCAAGGCCGGCTTCGATTTCTGATCGAGCGCCGGGAATGATCGAGAAAACAGAAAGGCCGGGCCGCAAGCTCGGCCTTTTTGCTGCCATCGCGCTGGTCATGGGCAACATGATCGGGTCGGGCGTGTTCCTGCTGCCTGCCAGCCTCGCGCCCTACGGCTGGAATGCTGTGGGCGGCTGGATTGTGACCATTGCTGGTGGGCTGGTGCTCGCATGGCTGCTCGCTTGTCTGACGCGGCAGTTATCCGGGGCCGACGACATGATCGGCTTCATCAGCACAGCATTCGGGAAGCAGGTGGGCTTTATTGCTGGCTGGCTCTATCTCCTGACGCTCTGGATTGGCACGCCGACCATCGCCGTTGCGGCAATTAGTTACCTTTCCGAGCTGGTGCCTGAGGCGGGCGCCTTCCCCGCGTTTGGTGCACTCGCATTGTTATGGGGGATTACCTTGATCAACCTGCGCAGTGTGAGCTCTGCGGGCAATTTCCAGATCGTGACCTTGCTGATCAAACTGGTGCCACTCCTGCTTGTAGTGGTCATCGCCGCCTTGCAACTGGCAAGCGGCAATGCCGAGATTGCTCCATTCGAAACCGAGCAAATCAGCCTGCCTGCTCTTTCAGGTGCCGCCGCACTGACTCTTTGGGCCTTGCTTGGTTTCGAATCCGCCAGCGTTGCTGCCAAGCAGGTACGTGACCCAGAGGTCAACGTGCCGCGCGCTACCATCTTGGGGACGGCGCTGACCGGGCTGCTTTACATGGTGGTCTGTTCCGCCATCGCGATGATGCTGCCCCAGGATATAGCTAGTAGCTCGCCAGCACCTTTTGCAACCTTCGTTGAACGATACTGGAGCGCGGGGCCAGCTGCGCTGATCGCTGTTTTCGCGATCGTGAGCTGCATCGGCGCCGTCAACGGCTGGGTCCTGATTCAAGGCGAGCTGCCGCGATGTATGGCCAGCAAGGGCGAACTCCCCCGCTGGTTTGCCGTAACCGATGCTAACGGTACTCCACGCCGGGCGCTGATTGTCTCGTCATTGATCGGCAGCGTGGTCCTGATGCTCAATACAAGCCGCAGTACCCAGGGCCTTTTCGAATTCCTGCTGTTGCTTACGACATCTGCTGCCCTGTGGTGTTATCTCGGTGTCGCGCTGGCGGCTTGGAAATTGAATATCGCGCGTTTCTGGGCGGTGCCGGGAGCGCTGTATGCGCTGTGGGCGCTGTGGGGCGCTGGCATCTATGTCAGCTCGTTGAGTTTCGCACTGCTGCTTGCAGGCATACCGGTGTGGTGGTGGACCAGGCGCGAAGCGCGGCTAACCGAGCAGCCCGTCTAGCCACTTTTCCGCCAGAGCCTCCGCATCTTCGGGCGTGAAGGGCGCCTGGCCGAGCGAAAGCTCGAGCCACAGCCCGTCAATAAGCGCTGTCAGCGCGATTGCTGGCAAGCGGGCATCCTGCACCGCCGGGCGATAGGCGCGGATAAGCGCTTCCAGTCCTCGACGGTATTCGCTGTAAACCTCGCCGCGGACCTGTGCCACCAGCGCCTCGCTGCGCGTCAGGCTCCAGAAAGCAACATAGGTTGCGAGCAGATCGGGCGATGCGATCGGCGGACGGAAACTCGCGGCCAGATAGGCAAGCAGGCGGGCGCGCGGATCGCTGCCGGCGGCGGCCACCGCCGCTTCCAGCGCCTCGCCAATAGTCTCACCCACCCAACGATACGTCTCCGCAATCGCTTCCGACACACCCGCGAAATAGTGCCGCAACAGGCCGGGAGAGACGCCCGCCTCGGCGCAGATCGCGCGCACGGAGACGCCCGCCGCGCCCTTGTCGGCCAACACGCGCGCGCAAGCGTGGATAAGGCTCTGCCGCCTCTCATCGGGATCGGCGCGGGTAAAGGCTTTCACTTGCTGCTGCATCTTGTTATACGAGTGTATAGCAAGGATTCGGACATGGCAACTCAACCAGCAAACGACACCCCGGCTACCGACCCGCTCGATGGCTGGAGCCTGCCCGCATGGACCTATCGCGATGCGGAATTCTACGCGCTGGAGCAGGAGCGGATTTACCGCCCGAGCTGGCAAGTGGTCTGCCATGAAAGCGACATTCCCGCGCACGGGGACTGGCACTCGCTCGATTATTGCGGCGAAAGCGTGATTGTCGTCCGCGGCAAGGACGATGTGCTGCGCGCCTTCACCAATGTCTGCCGCCATCGCGGATCGCGGTTGGTGGACGGATCGACCGGCTGCGCAAGGAAGCTTGTGTGCCCCTATCACGCATGGACGTATGATCTCGACGGACGGCTGACGGGGGTTCCCGACAGCGCCAGCTATCCTACGCTGGACAAGGGCAAAGCCGGGCTGGTGCCTGTCGATCTCGAAATCTGGCGCGGATTTATCTTCGTGCGGCTTGAAGACGATGGCGGACCATCCGTCGCGCGGATGATGGCGCCATATGAGGATATGGTCGCCCCCTATCGCTTCGAAGAACTGAAAGCGCTGGGTCGCGTCACGCTGCGTCCGCGCGAGGTGAACTGGAAGAACGTCGGTGACAATTATTCGGACGGGCTGCACATCCCCGTCGCACATCCGGGCCTCACCCGCCTGTTCGGCAAGGGCTATGGCGTCGAAGCGCAGGAGAATGTCGACCGCATGTGGGGGGCAATGGTCGATCGGCCATCGGACAACTGGTCTGAACGTCTGTACCAAAACCTGTTGCCGCCAGTTCCGCACCTGCCGGAGGACCGCCAGCGTTACTGGCTCTATTTCAAGCTGTGGCCCAATGTCGCTTTCGATATCTACCCCGACCAGGTCGACTTCATGCAGTGGTTGCCGGTCAGCCCCACGACCTGCCTGATCCGCGAAATTTCATATGTACTGCCGGATGATCGCAGGGAGATGCGTGCCGCGCGCTATCTCAACTGGCGCATCAACCGACAGGTCAATGCCGAGGATACCGCGCTCATCACCCGCGTTCAGCAGGGCATGGATAGCCGCAGTTTCTCGATCGGGCCGCTGAGCGACAGGGAGGTCTGCCTGAAGCATTTCTGCAAGAAGATGCGCGACGTGATCCCGGAAGCGCGCCTTGAACACCAGCCCGCTGCCGGATGGAGCCGCGCATGACCAAGCAATATGATGCAGTGATTATCGGCGCGGGCCACAATGGCCTCGTTTGCGCCTTCTACCTCGCCCAGGCGGGCCTCAAGGTTCGGATCGTCGAAAGGCGCGATGTCGTTGGCGGGGCCGCTGTGACTGAGGAGTTTCATCCCGGTTTCCGCAATTCGGTCGCCAGCTACACTGTCAGCCTGCTGCAGCCCAAGGTGATCGCGGACATGCGGCTTCACGACCATGGCTATCGCGTGGTCGAACGCCCGATCTCCAATTTCCTGCCTCAGCCTGATGGCGGCTATTTGAAACTCGGTGGCGGGCTGGAGCGGACGCAGGCCGAGTTCCGCAAGTTTTCAAATACAGATGCCGAGGCGCTGCCAGCCTATTACGACGCGCTGGAGGGCGTGGCCCAAGTGCTGCGCGACCTTGCGCTCAAGAGCCCGCCCAATGTCGGGGAAGGGCTGCGAACGCTGGTCGCGGGGGCGACACAGGGCTGGGGGATGGCAAAGCTCAGCCTCGAGGCGAAGCGCGATGTGCTCGACCTTTTCACCAAATCCGCAACCAGTTTCCTGGGATCGTGGTTCGAGAGCGAGCCGGTCAAGGCCGCCTTTGGCTTCGACGCCGTTGTGGGGAACTACGCGTCTCCCGATACGCCGGGCAGCGCCTATGTGCTGCTGCACCACGTCTTCGGCGAGGTGAACGGCAAGAAGGGCGCCTGGGGCCATTCGATCGGCGGGATGGGCAATATCACGCAGATCATGGCCAAGGTTTGCCGCAATCTGGGCGTGGAGATCAGCCTCGAATGCCCAGTGGCAGACGTGCTGGTCGATGGCGACCGGGTGGCGGGCGTGAAGCTCGAAAGTGGTGAAGAGATCGCCGCCAGCCGCGTGATCGCCAATGTCGGGCCAAAGCTGCTCTATGGCAAAATGCTAGGGCAGGAGCACCAGCCCGAGGATTTCCGCCGCCGGATGCGCGGCTTCAAGGCGGGCGGTGGCACCTTCCGCATGAATGTCGCCTTGAGCGAATTGCCGAAGTTTACCTGCCTGCCCGAACCGGGCGAGCATCACCAGTCGGGCATCATCATCGCACCGACGCTCGATTACATGGACAAGGCCTTCCTCTATGCGAAGGCGCATGGCTGGTCGAAGGCACCGATTGTCGAGGTGCTGATTCCGAGCACGGTCGATGACAGCCTCGCACCCGAAGGCCAGCATGTCGCCAGCCTGTTCTGCCAGCAATTCGCGCCCGAGCTGCCCGATGGGCGGGATTGGGATGACGAGGAAGACGCCGCGGCGGACACGATCATCGATACGGTCGAGCGGCATGCGCCGGGCTTCCGCGCCTCGATCCTCGGGCGGCAAGTGTTGAGCCCCAAGGGGCTATATCGCAAGTTCGGCCTGGTCGGCGGAGATATCATGCACGGCCATATGAGCCTCGACCAGCTCTGGTCTGCGCGTCCTGTTCTGGGCAATGGCGCCTATCGCGGGCCGGTGAAGGGGCTCTACATGTGCGGCGCGGGAACCCATCCGGGCGGCGGCGTGACCGGCGCGCCGGGGCACAATTGCGCGCGCGAGGTGATCGCCGATGGCGGGAAGTTCGGGCGGTTCAGCGCGGTCTAGCGCGAGGACGCCGCAGACGACTGCAATCGATCCAATTGCGGGCACCAGGTATCAGATGAATTGTAGCAACGCTGCCGCTCCGAAAGCCGCAATGAATATGCCCCGCTCGCCAAGGTTCAGACTTTGCTCGCGACCTGCCGTCCATATCAAATATGTCCCGGCACCAATAAGCAGCCCCAACTGGGTAATACCTCTCACAAGATAGTTGGACTTGCTGGCGTAGCTCCAACTTCCAGCGGCTGGACCCTCAGCGCCCCAAGGATAACAGTTGGGTCCAGATGGGCACGGCTGGGCCGACATTGCTTTTAGTAGATCGACTGAAAGGATTGCCGCTACCAAGCCTATTAAGATGATACCGAAGATCTGCGATGGTTTGAGCTTAGTCACTTCGATGTCGTGCCACACTACGCATCTCGCTTCAACGTCCCCTTCCGACCCACATTCGGACAATTGGGCTACCTCACCAACTCCCCGCCCTTCATCACATGCGCGACGTGCTCAAGCACCGTCACATCCGCCAGCGGGTCGCCTGACACGGCGATCATGTCGGCGAGTTGGCCCGCTGCGATACTGCCCAGCTCGTCCTGATGGCCGATCACCTCCGCGGCACTGAGCGTGGCAGCGCGGATCGCCTGTAGCGGCGTCATCCCATTGGCGACCATATAGCCGAACTGGCGCGCGTTGATGCCGTGGGGGTAGACGCCTGAATCGCTGCCAAAGGCGAGCGGCGCGCCCATCTCGACCGCGCGGCGGAAATTGTCGCGCTGTATCTGCGTCGTCTCGCGATTTTTGCGCAGGTACTCCTCGGGCCAGCCCTCGGCGGTGCCAACTTCATCGATATAATCGCCATTGAATACGTCCATCACGAGCCAGACGCCGTGCGCCTTGGCCATCGCCAGGCCTTCCTCATCGATCAGGCTGGCGTGTTCGATAGAGCGCACGCCCGCGCGGATCGCGTTCTTGATCCCTTCTGCGCCGTGGGCATGGGCGGTGGCGTAGGAGCCGCGAGCCTTGGCCACTTGAGCCGCCGCGCGCATCTCCTCCTCGGTCAGTTCGGGCTCTCCCGGTTCGGTGCCGATGGCGAGCACCGCCCCGGTGCCGATCAGCTTCAGGAAATCGACGCCGTGGTCGAACAGATATTCGGCCTTCTCACTCGCCTCCGCCGGGCTGGTAAGCACACCGTAGCGCATGTCGGCGGGCAGTTGGTCATTGGGCACCACGCCGTTCAACTCGCCCCCACCGCCCGGATGGGTGAGATAGGCACCCGCCACGAACATGCGCGGTCCCGGCACCAGCCCCTTGTTGATCGCATTGCGCAAGGCCACGTCGGTCAGCCCGCGATAGGTTCCGACATCACGTACGGTGGTAAACCCGGCCTCGAGCGTGACACGGGCATTACGTGCACCGATAAGCACCGTATCGACGGGCGAAGTCTTCAGCGGATCGGATAGATCGGCGCTCGTGCCTGTATCCGACAGATGCGTATGCAAATCGATCAGGCCGGGCAGCACCGTATAGGCGCTCCAGTCCACCTTCTCGGCACCCTCCGGCGTATCGCTGCAAGGTTCTACCCGCGCTATCCGCTCGCCTTCAATCAATACGCACTGGCCAGTGAGAACAGCACCGTTTTCGACGTCGAGCAGCCTGCCTGTCTCGACATAGAGCGAATTGGCGGCAACAGGCGTCGAGAGAAAGAGCCCAGCGCTTGCCAGTGCAGTCGCGAATATTTTCATTTCGAAGCCAGTTCGGTCAGCAGCACCTCGTAATATTTCAGGCTGCGGTCGATGTTGCCGATGGGCACGCGCTCATTGAGGCCATGCGAGTAGTCCTCGCTGTCCTTTGTGAATGTGCCGCTCGCGCCATAGCTCGGCACGCCCAATGCCCGGTACCACATCGAATCCGAAGCGCCGGACGCCTGCGAAGCGATGATCGGCACGTTTCCAAATGCGGAATGGACAGCCTTGGTCGCAGCTTCGACGAAACTCTTATCGTAGGGGGAAGCTGGCGCCGTGGTGACATATTCGGGGTTGATTTCCTCGATCGTCATCGCCGGTTCGTTTGCGACTTTGGCCAGCTCCGCGATGATCTCTTGCTTTGAATGGCCGGGGAAGATGCGGCAGTTGACATAGCCCGTGGCGCGCTGCGGCAAGGCGTTGAGCGCGTGGCCCGCCTCGACCATGGTCGGAACGCAAGTTGTGCCGATCTTGCCGATCATGGCCGGATTGCTGCGCAGCACTGCAATTGCCGCCTTGTCTGTCGGGTCCTTGGCGAAGGCGCGCATTGCGGCGGCTAGCAACGGATCGCTTTCGAAGTCCGCCGCCTTCTCGAAATAATCCCGCGTAATGTCATTCAATTCCGGCAAGAAGCGATAGGCACCGATCCGGGCGAGGGCGGCCGAAAGCTGGGCAATGGCGTTCTCGTCGCGCGGGGCAGAGCTGTGCCCCCCGGGATTGGTCACTTCCAGCTTGAAGTCGCCATAGGTCTTTTCGGCACCCTGCCAGCTCCAATAGGCAGGTTTGCCGCTGGTTTCGTCGAGCGTCCCTGAAGCGCCATCGACATTGAGCACCAGCTTTGCGTGTTTCAGCCGATCGGCGATAGCGCGTGAGGTGGCCATCGTGGTTTCTTCGTCGCCCGAATAGGCGATCACGATGCTGCGCTTCGGACGGAAACCCTGTTGCCGCAGCTTCATCACTGCGATCATGGCTTGGACTGCATCGAATTTGGTGTCGCTCGCCCCGCGCCCGAAGAGATATCCGTCTTCCACGACCGGCGTAAAAGGATCGCGTTCCCAATCCGCGGGATCGGCCTCGACCACATCCAAATGCGCGCTGATCACGATCGGGCCAAGCGAGGGATCGCTGCCTTGCCAGGTGGCGACGAAATAGGCCGTATCGTCAAGCGGGACGATCTCGATATCGTTCGCCGACCAGCCATCCGCCAGCAAGGTATCGCGGAATAGCTCGGCCACTTCCCTGGTCTGATTGCCTTCGCCGCGCACGGAACGCAGCGCAATGGCGGCGCTGGAAAGCTCGACAACCTGCTGTGCGGCGGTGTCTTCAAGGTCCGATCTGGCCTGGACCGGCATAGCCAGCGGCACCAATGCAAGGGCCGCGGCGATAAGGGTCTTCTTCAAGCGTTTACTCCCACCTGGCTATCATAAGCGTGATCTAGCCGAGAGATGGGGCGCGGACAAATCACCTTTCTCTGCTGTCCTGCTCGTTTGCGCTTCGCCAGGGGCCGTAGCCGCGCGGCTCTATAGCCAAACTGTGCAACAGGGTGTGCCGATGGGTAGCGCAGATTTCCCAAGGTGCTAGCACCAATGCAATTGAGCGCGAATTGCCTTGGGGCGCGGAGGAGATTGCCTAATGAGTCTGGTCGGTGCTGTTGAAGCGGGTGGAACCAAGTTCATCCTTGCCCTGGCACAATCCGATGGCTCGATCGTGGCACGCCATCGGATCGACACGCGCCATCCCCGCGAGACGTTTCCAGAGATGGTGAGCTGGTTCGAAGCTCAGGCCGATACGCATGGTGAAATTGGAGCATTCGGGATCGGCAGTTTTGGACCGATCGATATCGATCCGGCCTCTCCCACCTACGGGACGTTTACGACTACGCCCAAACCCGGCTGGAGCGGCGCGCGATATCAGGATGCGCTGTCCGGGTTCAACGTGCCGATCCTGATCGATACCGATGTAAACGGGGCTGCGATTGGCGAATGGCGGGCAGGCGCGGGGCAGGGCTGCTCGACCGTCGCCTACACGACCGTGGGAACGGGGATCGGCACAGGTGTGGTCAAGGACGGCGTGCCGCTGGCCGGCTTCTCGCACTATGAAAGCGGGCATTTGCGCCCGGCGCGCAAGCCAGGCGATGATTGGCCGGGTGCGTGCCCCTATCATGGTGACTGCCTTGAAGGTCTTGCCGCCGGTCCTTCGGTCAAGGCGCGCTGGGGGCACGATTTGTCGAATGGCACCGCAGAGCAGGTCGAGCAGATAGCAGGCTATCTCGGCGAGTTCGCCGCAACATTGGTGCTGTTGCACATGCCCGAACGGCTTATTTTCGGTGGCGGCGTGATGAAGACGCCGGGCTTGCTGGAAGGCCTGCGCAAAGCCGCCCGCGCGAGCCTCAACGGATATGTTGCGGCCTATGACCGCGATCTGACTGACCTCATCGTCTTGCCGGGCCTGGGTGACGATGCCGGAGTTACCGGCGCGGTAGGGCTCGGCCTGCAAGCCCTATCGGGCAAGAATACGTAATCACCGATGAATCACTGAAGAAGCATTTGGATTCTCTGGAAGAGCGTGTCACTCGCACGGGCTGAGGTGGCTGCAAGCGCAATTCGCGTGCGAAAACGCATCACCATTGGGAGGGGAAGATTTCATGGAACAGAAGAATGCTGCATCGATTCGTGCTGCCTTCATTGCCGTAACCACGCTGTTCTTTGCCTGGGGATTCATCACGTCTCTGATCGATCCGCTGGTTGCAGCGGTGAAGGGCATCTTCACGCTCACCGACTTTCAGGCTCAGCTCTCCGCCTCGGCCTTCTTCATTGCTTATGGTCTTATCTCCTTTCCGGCCGCGACGCTGATCGCAAAGCTTCGCCCGGTGCCGGCAATCCTGTTGGCGCTGGGGATGATGGCTGGTGCCTGTCTGGTGATGCTGGGCGCGGCCAATATCGCCAGCTACACGCTGGTGCTGGTCGGGCTGTTCGGACTCGCCAGCGGGATCACCATTCTGCAGGTTGCCGCAAACCCGCTCGCCGCCGCACTCGGCAAGCCTGAGGGCAGCCACTTCCGCCTTACCCTGTCCCAGACATTCAATTCCTTCGGCACTTTCATAGGTCCGATCATTGGCGCCGGGCTGTTCCTGCAGGGGGTCGAGGTCAAGGAAGGGGTCACGATCACGCCGGAAGTGCGCGCCAATGCACTGGCCGGAATCGATCGCGCCTATTTCTGGATCTGCGGCCTTCTCCTGCTGCTGCTGGTATTCTTCTGGCTGTCGCGTCGTACGGTCTCCTCCGCTGCACCCGAACCTGCGCCCGCCAAGGGCATTGCTGCGATGATCGCAGAAGCGTTCGCGTCTCGCTGGGCCATGATCGGCGGCGCTGCGATTTTCCTGTATGTCGGTGCGGAGGTCGCGATCGGCACGCAGATGGCATTCTTCCTCAACGACAACAGCATCTGGGGCCAGTCCGATGCGGCATTCGGCGTACCGCTTCTTGGCACGGTAATGGGGAATGACGGCGTTCCGGGCGTCTCACTGCAGGAAGCTGCCCGGGCGGTGGCCTTCTATTGGGGCGGAGCCATGGTGGGTCGCGCGATCGGCACCGTTCTGCTCGCACGCATACCGGCTGCACGACTGCTCGCAGTGTTCACCGCAGCGGCTGCCGCGATGTGCATCTACGTCTTTGCCGTTGGGGGCGTAACCGCGGGCTTCGTCGCCCTTTCGATCGGACTGTTCAACTCGATCATGTTCCCGGTGATCTTCACACTCACGCTTGAACGGTCGACCGCAAGCGAGGAAGCAACCTCGGGAATGCTATGCACCAGCATCATTGGCGGTGCGTTCCTGCCGCCGCTGGTTGGTGTGGTGTCTGGGATGGGCGGCTACGTGCTGGCATTCTGCGTCCCTGCAGCATGCTACGTCCTGCTGTTCGGCTTTGCGCTTGCCGCCGGAAATGTGGCCCGGACCCGCGCAGTCGAGGAAGCGCCTGCGGGCCATTGAGCGGTTGTGCCCGGCGGCTCCCGCGCCGGGCCGGCCTTCTGAAACGATCGAAACAAAAGACCTGCTATGGCGGCATCCGACTGAAACGTTGCGCGTCGATATCTCCTGTCACTCAGTCCGCACCTGGTGCGAGCGAGAATGACTACCCCCTACCGAGACAGGAGAGAATTGATGACCGAAGTAATGACCAAGCCGGAACGCGTTGCCATCAACGGCGTTGATGTTCCCACTTTCGTCGCCACGCTTGGCGCCGTCGACAAGCAGCGCGAAATCGCCCGCTTCACCTTCCGTGCCAATGGCGAATGGCTTTCGGGCACGCATAGCCGGATCGCTTTCAACGATTTCTACGGCGCCTGCTGCGAGAACGAGCATAACCAGCGCTACACGATCGAAGGCGACCACCCCGAAGTTCTGTGCGGCACCGACAATGCCCCGACTCCCGCTGAACTGCTGCTGGGCGCTCTGTCTGCCTGCCTGACTGCCGGCATTGGCAACATCGCTTCAATGCGCCAGGTCGAGCTGAAGTCGGTCGAATGCCAGGTTGAAGGCGATATCGATCTCACCGGCATCCTCGGCATCGACCCGCAGAGCCGCAACGGCTTCAACGGCGTGCGCGTGACGGTGAAGATTGACGGCGACGCAGATGCGGAAACGCTCGAGAAGATCGTCCGCCAGTCGGTTGCCCGCTCGGCCGTGTTCGACGTGATGACCAATGGCGTGCCGGTTTCGGTGAACGCGCAGGTCGCCTGATCGAAAATCCCCCGCAAGCAGAGGCCCGTCGGTTGATCCCGGCGGGCCTCTTTGCATACGCGCAAAACGCATTCGCTCCGCTGTTACAATTGAAACACCAAAGCCGCTTCAGCGGCACACAGCCGATACATTGAACAGCCAGAAGGGATGGGCAAACCGAAGAGGAGCCCCACCGTGGCACAGTTCACAGACTGCCTGATTATTGGAGCCGGACAGGCCGGCCTGGCGATGAGTCAATGCCTCGCCAGCGCAGGTATCGATCATGTCGTGCTCGAACGCGGGACCGTGGGCAACCGCTGGGTCAGCCAGCGCTGGAAGTCGCTACGCTTGCTGACTCCTGGCTGGATGGCCCGCCTGCCGGGCCGATCGCTGTTCGGACAAGACAGCAGCTTCCGGCTCGCAAGCGAACTCCCGGAACGCCTTGCCGCATACCGTCGGGATTTTGCACTGCCTGTTATCGAGGGCGTGGACGTGCTTGCGCTCGAGCCGCTGGGTGATCGCTTCAGGGCCGTTACATCGCGCGGAACCTGGGTTGCCCGCAGCGTGGTCGTCGCCACCGGGGCGTGCGACCGCCCGCATGTGCCGGGCTGGGCGCGTGATCTTTCCCCCGCCATCCACCAGCTTGCGTCGACCGAATACCAGTCGGCTGACGAATTGCCCGACGGCGGTGTACTGGTCGTCGGCGCGTCCGCAACCGGGGTGCAACTCGCCAGCGAGTTAGCGCGGTCGGGCCGCAAGGTGATGATTTCCGCCGGAAGCCACGTGCGCACGCCACGCAGCTATCGTGGGCGCGACCTGTTCGATTGGTTCAGTGCGAGCGGTTATCTGGGCGAAGCACCGCCGCAGGGGCGCTCGCCCGCGCAGATGATCGCGCAACCTTCGCTCCAACTCGTCGGTACTCCCGATCGTGAGAATATTGATCTCTACCGCCTCGCTGGCGAGGGCGTGATTGTCACGGGGCGCGCAACTGCCGCCGATGGACCTGTCGTTTCCTTTGCGAACGACCTCGTCTCGCAACTGGAACGCGCCGAAGCGCGCCGCAAGCGCGTGCTTGGCCGGATTGACGATTACATCGAACGCAATCTTCCCGGCTTGTCGGAAGACGAAGGCGCATGGCGCAACCCGCCGATGCTGCTGCCCGCGAGTGGTGCGATCAAGCTGCCGTCCTTCGGCATCAACACGGTGCTGTGGGCGACGGGTTATCGCCGTGACTACACCTGGCTGCATCTCGACGCCTGCGATGGCTCGGGCGAGCTCAGGCAGCAGGGCGGCATTTGCGACGTTCCGGGCCTCTTCGTGCTGGGCCTGCCGCATATGCGCCACCGTGCATCCAGCTTCATCGACGGGGTTGGGCGCGATGCCGAAGCCCTCGCTCCTGCCATTGCTGCCCATCTGGGCGAATCCAGTCTCATTGCCGCCTGAGGACATTACGATGATCGAGAACACCAAACCCCTTGCCAAATCCTATGACGCAATCGTGATCGGTGCCCGCTGCGCGGGGGCCAGCACCGCGATGCTGCTCGCTCGCCACGGCGCGCGGGTACTGATGGTCGACCGCGCGCCGTATGGCAGTGACACGCTTTCGACCCATGCATTGATGCGCGGCGCGGTCATGCAACTCCAGAACTGGGGCGTGTTGCCGCAGATCATAGCGGCTGGCACGCCGCCGATCCGCTCGACCAGTTTCATCTATGGCGAAAGGCCACCGATCGACATCACGATCAAGCCCTCACTCGGCATTCCGGCACTCTATGCGCCGCGCCGCATGGTGCTGGACAGCGAGCTTGCGACTTCCGCATGCCATGCCGGAGTGGACTGCCGGTTCGGCATGTCGCTAACGGGACTATTGAGAGGCAGGGGCGGGGTCGTAAGCGGGGCTTCCTTGCGTGACAGACATGGCGTGATTCACGACGTCGAAGCCGAAATGGTGATCGGGGCGGACGGGCGGGATTCGCTTGTCGCGCGCGAGGCCGGGGCCGAGACGCTCAAGCGCGCATCCAACACAAGCTACTGCATCTATGGCTATTTCAAGGGGCTGCATAATCGCGGCTACCGCTGGCACTGGGGCGAACATTGCGGTGGCGGAATCATCCCCACCAATGATGGCAACAGCAATGTATTCCTCTCGATCAGGCCGGGCGACCGGCAGCGCTTTCGCGGCGTTATGCGCGAGCAAGGTTTCAGGGCGGCCCTCGCGCAATTGATGCCGCAACTGGCACAGGAGCTGGAAGGTGCGCAGCTGACCGGGCGACTGGTGGCCTTTGCCGGGGCTCCTGGGCATATGCGGCAGGCCTGCGGCTATGGCTGGGCGCTGGTTGGCGATGCCGGATATTTCAAGGACCCGCTCACTGCACACGGGATCACCGATGCCCTGCGTGACGCGCAATTGCTGGCGGATAGCTGGGCGAAAGGCCGGTTGGACGACTACGCGAGAACGCGCGATACGATTTCGCGCGACATCTTCCGCATTACGGACGAGATTGCCGGGCTCGACTACAGTCTCGGACACCTGGCCGAACTGCACGAATCGCTGCAACTCGCGATCAAGGCAAACCAGAACTGGATGGCAGAACATCTCATGACGACTGCAGTTGCAGCCTAGCAACCACTTCCGGTTGATTTTCTGAACCATAAGGCGCAGCATTCATTGCGGTCGCCGGTAGCCTAACGAAGAGGAATTTTGATGGGCAATCAGACTATGTTCGAAAAATACGGTGGCTTTTCTTCAGTCAGCAAGATCGTGCTCGATCTCTATGAGCGGCTGATGGATGATGACGATATCGGTCCGTTCTTCGATGAAGTGGAATTCGCGAAGATCGTGGATCATCAGACCAAGTTCGTTTCGTCGCTGATGGGCGGCCCGGTATCCTACACGGATACGCAAATTGAAAAAACGCACCGCCATCTGCCTATTTCAGCGCATCATTTCGCACGGCTTGCAGAGATCCTGACGCAAACGCTCAGCGATCACGGTATTTCCGAAGAAGATGCCCAGACCATCGTTGGCGAGTTCGCGCAGCGGCGCAATCTGGTCGTGAATTCGTGATCCGCCATGTCGATTGAAGCTATCAACGAGCAATTGCTGCGCGCCATCGGTGTAGGTGTCGCGCTGCTGGACATGGGCGATCTGCGCATCCGCTTCTTCAACGATACGTTCAAGGAATGGTTCGCCGAAATCGAACTGGGGCAACCGCTTTCGGAACTGTTTCCCGCGATCGATATGCAGGTGGTCAAACAGGCATTGGCGGACACGGGGCGCTACAATAGCGAGGCGAGCTTCCGCCTTCGCCGCCGCACGATGACGATTGCGCTCGCGGTCAACCGGGCACTAGATGGCGCCGAGCCTGTCGCGGTGGTGGTGTGCCAGAACATCAGCCGGATCAAGGAACTGGAATCGATGATCGATTCCTATTCGATGATGGTCGAGCGCAACACGCGCGAGATCAAGCGCGAGAAGGAGCAGGTCGAAAAGCTGCTGCTCAATTTGATGCCGCGTTCGGTCTATGAAGAATACAAGACCTTCGGCGTGGTGATGCCGCGCATCTATGATCCCGTTGCGGTGCTGTGCCTCGATTTCTCGGGTTTCGCCCAGACGGTCAGCGAGCAGGACGCGGGCGTCATCGTCAGCGAACTCAACGACATCTACACTTCGTTCGACCGGATCGGAGACCAGTTCGGTTGCGAGCGGATCAAGACCGTGGGCGATCTCTATATAACCGTTGCCGGTGTTCCCGATCCTTCGGAAAAGCCGATGCAGGCGGTGGCCGATGCAGCGGTGCGCTTCGTGCGCTATCTCGAACAACGCAATCGCAGCCATCCGGTGGACTGGAAATGCCGGATCGGCCTCGCATCAGGTTCGGTCATCGGTTCGGTCGTGGGCGTGCAGAAGTATATCTACGACGTGTTCGGGCCAGCGGTGATGGATGCCATGCGCCTGTTGCAATTTGCCGGTCCAATGGAGATCGTCGTGGCAGACGCGTTTGCCGACAAGGTCGGCCACGAGCATTTGTTCGAGCTGGCAGGAGACGCCAGCCTGGCCAGCGGCGAAGCCGTGCAGCTGATGCGCCTGGTGCCGGACGCCGACGCAACGGCACAGTAAGCGGGACGGGACGATGCGCGAGGCGCAATCCCAACTGGATGTATCCTACGAAAAGCTGTTCCGCGAGCTGGTGGACGTCTATCGCGATGGGCTTGCGGTATTCGATGAGGATGCCTGCCTGATCCACTGCAATCCCGCTTTGCGAGAACTCAATCCCGGGCTCGGCGATTTGCTCCGGCAAGGGCTGGAGTGGGATCGGATGCTAATGGAAATGGTGGCTCGGGGTTCTCTCGACGCGACCGCGCGCGACCGCTTGCGCGGCCTGGAGGCGCAACTGGATGCCGGGCTGGATGCTCTGGTGAAGCTGGATTTGGGCGAGCGGGGCATTCACCAGTTTTCGCTGACGGGCATTCCCAGCTCCGGCTTCATCATGGTCCAACGCGATGTCACCCGTCGCGAACTGGCCGAAGAGCAGGATCGCGAAGCCGATGCGCTGCTGAGGCAGGTGCTTGAAGCCTGCCCCGCCAACCTCGTCATGTCGCGGATCGACGATGGGCAGATCATCTACCGTTCGCCCGCCGCCCGCGAGATGCTCGGCCCCGCCAAGAAAGTAGGCGAGCATTTCATTTCCAGCGCCGAACAGGCAGACCTTGTCACCGCCCTGCTGCCTGAAGGGCGCGTCGATGATATGTCGGCCACGATCCAGTCGGTCGAAGGCGAGATATTTCCGGCGCTGATTTCCGCCCGCGTGATCGAATACCGCGGCGAAGACGTTGTGGTTTCCTCGGTGGTGGACATCACCAAGGAAGTGGAAATGCGCAAGATGCTGGGGGCGCAGCGCGAACGCATCTTCGAAGTCGAGAAGCTGTCGGCGCTTGGTGAACTGCTGGCAGGTGTCGCGCATGAGCTGAACAATCCGCTTTCGGTGGTGGTCGGCCATTCGCTGATGATGCGCGAGGAGACAACCGATCCCGACGTCCTGCGCCGGGTCGAGCAGATCGCCGATGCGGCTGAACGCTGCACCAAGATCGTCAAGGCCTTCCTGGCGATGGCGCGCGAACAGGATGTCGAGAAGCAGCCGCTTGCACTCGACCGGATCGTTGCGGGCGCTTGCCACAGTCTGGAAGAAGCCGGTCGGACCTCGAACCTGCAGATCGAGGCCGATCTGTCGGATGACCTGCCGCAGGTCTATGGCGATGCAGGGCAATTGGAACAGGTATTCATGAACCTGATGGCCAATGCCGAACAGGCCTTCGGTGGTGTCGGGCGTAGCGGGCGGCTTACAATTACAGCGCAGCCGGACAGATTGCGGAGTCTGATGCAGATCGATGTACAAGACGATGGGCCCGGTATTCCCAAGCGCATCGGCAGGAAGGTGTTTGAGCCTCTCTTCACTACCAAGGAAGTGGGGCAGGGCACCGGGATCGGCCTGGCCTTCTGCCACCGCGTGCTGACTGCCCACGGCGGATCGATTGAACTGGTCCCGTCTGAGAAAGGCGCGCATTTTCGCATTCATCTGCCTCTGGCCGATGCGGCTCAGGGCGGCGAGGCCCGGTCGGCACCGCACCAAAGGAGTGCGAGCCAGGGGCATGTGCTGGTGATCGACGATGAAGAGGACGTCGCTGGCCTGATCGCGGAGATTCTCAGGCGCGACGGATTTACCGCCGAGGAGGTGCATTCGGGCGAAGAGGGCCTGGAAGCGGTGCTCGCTCGGTCTTTCGATGCGATCCTGGCCGATATCAAGATGCCTGGTATCGGCGGGCAAGGCTTCGTCGAAGAGGTTCGCCGCCAGCGCCCCGATCTGGTCGAGCGCATTGCTTTCGTGACGGGAAGTACGATGAGCCCCGATACGCGCGGATTCCTTGACAATTGCGAAGCGCTTTATCTCGAGAAGCCTGTCGCGCCGGGCGAGGTCAGGGCGCTCGCGCGCGAACTGGTGCAGCGGAGTAAGGGCAGTGAGTGAAAGCAATCTGATCTGCGTCTGCGATGATGACCAGCCGCTGCGCGAAATGGTCGTTGAATATCTCGGCAAAAACGGGTTCGAGACGATCGAAGCGCAGGATGGCGAGAGCCTGCGTGCGCAGTTGGCAGATTGTTCGCCCGATGTGATCCTGCTCGATATCAACATGCCCGGTGAGGATGGCTTGTCGGTGCTGCGCTCGCTGCAGGGCGATGAAGGCGGTCCGCGCGTCATCATGCTGACAGCGGCGGGCGAGACGGTTGACCGGATCGTGGGGCTTGAGATGGGTGCGGATGATTACCTTCCCAAGCCGGTCGATCTGCGCGAGCTGGTCGCGCGAATCCGGGCCGTGCTGCGCCGGTCGGGCCGCAAGGAAGCGGAAGATCCGCAAGCGGGGCAAGGACGGCTGCCTTTCGGCAAGACCTGGCTCGACCTCGAAGCGGCCAAGCTGTTCGACGAAGATGGTGATCCGATCCCGCTGACAGCTATGGAGTTCAACTTACTGAAACTATTTGCGAAAAATAGGGGCCGTGTGCTCAATCGCGACCAGATACTGGAGGGCGCGCACGACCGCGAGTGGGATCCGTTTGATCGCAGCATCGACATACGAATCTCGCGCATACGCAAGAAGATCGAGATTAATCCGGCCAAGCCCGCGGTGATCCGGACGGTGCGTGGCATCGGGTACATTTACGATCCGCAATAGGCGAAGCGCTGAAACAATCGAAACAATAGGACGGCGATCGCGACATACGGCTGATACGTTGGCGCTGCATTTTCCTGGGCATTGAAGTTCAACAGCTCAGGACCCGTGCCATGAATGCTCCGCTTTCCCATCCCCTCCCTCATCCGACCCAGGCGGGTGTCAGGCACGGGTCCGTCCTCGAATTGATCGGCAACACGCCCGTGGTACTGGCAGAGAAGCTCTCGCCTCCCGGCCGCGAAGTCTATGTGAAGATCGAAAGCGCGAATCCGATGGGTTCGGTCAAGGACCGGCTTGCGCTGGGCCTGATCGAAGCTGCCGAGCGCGATGGCTCGCTCAAGCCTGGCCAGACCGTGATCGAAGCCACCAGCGGCAACACCGGCATTGGCCTGGCGCTGGTCTGCGCCCGCAAGGGCTATCCGCTGGTCATCGTCATGGCCGAGAGTTTCAGCGTCGAACGCCGCAAGATTCTGCGCTTCCTCGGCGCGAAGGTTGTGCTCACACCCGCATCGCTCAAAGGGACCGGGATGCTCGCCAAGGCCAAGGAACTGGCTGACGAACACGGCTGGTTCCTGCCGCGCCAGTTCGAGAATGAAAACAACGCCGCTTTCCACGAAGCTACGACGGGGCGTGAGATCGTCGAGGCCTTTGCCGATGCACCGCTCCACGCCTTCGTCAGCGGGCTGGGTACCGGCGGGACCATTTCCGGCGTTGGGCGCGCGCTCAAGAAAGGCAGCCCGCAAACGCGTGTCGTCGCTTGCGAGCCGGACAATTCGCCTGTCATCAAGTCGGGCGTGAAACAGGACTATGCACCCGATGGCTCGCCTGCTTCCAGCCACCCGCGCTTCCGCCCGCATCCGATGCAGGGCTGGGCGCCCGACTTTATCCCCGCAGTTGCCAACGCCGCGCTCGAGGATGGCGTGATCGACGAAGTCCGTCTGGTCGGCGGCAGCGACGCGATCACCTGGTCGAAGCGGCTGGCGCGCGAAGAAGGCGTCTTTTGCGGCATTACTGCAGGGGCCACCTTCGCCTGTGCACACAAGCTTGCCAGCGAATTGCCCGAAGGTTCGCGCGTGCTTGCGATGATACCCGATACCGGGGAGCGCTACATGACGACGCCGCTGTTCGATGGGATCGACGAGGACATGGACGAAGCCGAGATGGAAATCTCGCGCTCGACGCCCTTGGCCCGGTTTGATGCGCCACCCCCTGCGCCGACGCCCGCAGCGCCGCAGCCTGCTCCCGAACCGCCGCAGGCATCCGAAGCGGCACTTGCGCATCTCGACGCGATCATTTCCAACCCGGAAAATCCGATCGTGTTCTTCGCGCTCGAATGGTGCGAGTTTTGCTGGTCGGCTCGGCGCCTGCTCGAAAGAATGGGCGTCGAATATAAGACAGTGAACCTCGATGGTCCCGATTATGCCGACGGCCAATGGGCCAGCGATGTACGCGCTGCTCTCGCTGTGCGAAGTGGCGGTGCCCCTACCATCCCGCAGATATTCATCAAGGGCGACCACATTGGCGGAGCGACGGACCTGTTCGACATGTACAATGGCGGCGAACTCGCCAAGCTGCTCGACAAGACCGGCATTGTCTATCAACCGACTGACGTTGCCGACGCATACAGCCTCCTGCCCAAGTGGATGCAGAAGCGATGAGCCCCGTGGTTTCACCCGACGAGGCTGCCCTGGCAATGGCCCGGGCAGCCGAACTCGCGATTGAAGGCAGGGCGGAGCGCCGCCCGCTCGATTCGCGCAGCGGCGGAGATGCCGAACCTTCCGCACTCGACATTCCTCTGCCGCGGCGGGGGCGCAACCCGGTCGAAGTCATCGAAGCGCTAGACAGCGGCGCGCGTCCAGGCCTGTCAGGCATGACCGATCCCGGTTTCCTGAGCTGGGTGATCGGCGGTTCGCACCCGGCCGGTATCGCAGCCGACTGGCTCGCGGCATCATGGGGACAAAACGCCTGCCTTTACGACTCCTCGCCTGCTGCCGCCGAAGCCGAAGCCGCGAGCGCGCGCTGGTTGCTCGATCTGCTCGATCTTCCGCGCGAATCCTCAGTCGGATTTGCCTCAGGCGCAACCATGGCGGCCTTTACCTGCCTTGCTGCGGCGCGTCTGTGCGTGCTGGAGCGCGCCGGGCACGATTTCGAGCGCCAGGGCCTGTTCGGTTGCCCTGAAGTCGCCGTCTTTATCGCTGAAGACGCCCATGTGACGAATTATTCCGTGCTGCGCTATCTCGGGTTCGGCAGCGATCAGTTGAGGCGTATTCCCTCTGTCGCCGATGGCACCTACGACATTGATGCGCTGGATTCCGCACTGGCCAATGACAAAGCCGAAGCGCGCATTGTGATCGCTCAGGCGGGCCACATCATGAGCGGCGGCTTCGACAATTTCACGCGGCTGTCGCAGCTTTGCCGCAAGCATGGCGCGTGGCTCCATGTCGATGGCGCATTCGGGCTGTGGATCCGCGCGAGCCGCAAGCTGCGCCATATCGCGCATGACATTGACCTCGCCGATTCCTGGTCGGTCGACGGACACAAATGGCTACAGATTCCCTACGACCTTGGCTTCGCGATTGTCCGCGACGAGCGCTATCATCGCCGGGCCATGTCGATGCAGGCGGGCTACCTCCCTGAAGCGCCCGTCACCCGCAACAATTCGGACTATGTTCCCGAACTTTCGCGCCGCGCGCGTGGTTTCTCCGCCTGGGCGGTGATGCAGTGCTTGGGGCGTCACGGGATCGAGCGGATGGTGGAAAGCCACTGCCACGCCACGCAAATGCTCGCATCGGCCCTGCGCCAGATGCAAGGCGTGACTGTGGCGAACAAGGTCTGCCTGAACCAGCTCGCAGCGAGCTTCGATGGACCGACGGGAAATTCCAGTGAGGCAGTCGCCAACGCGCTCAATGCCGGTGGGCGTTTCTTCGTCCGCACGGCAAGCTGGCAAGGCCGCACCCTTCTGCGTTTCTCTATCACTAATGGAGCGACCACGCCGGACCATATCGAAGCGCTGATTGCGGAACTTCGTGCGATCTGGGCGGGGCTCAACCAGGCTGCCGCCTAGCCACGCAAGAGGCCGATTAGGGAGAGCTTAGCCCGGCAGGCTCAGAGGCCGCGTTTCGTAGTGCAAGTGCCATTGCTGCACATCGGCCAGCATGATTTCGCTCAGCCGACGCGAACGTTCCACCAGCCTGTCATAGCGTAGCGGGTCCATCTCGATCGCGACCTTCAACCGCTCAAGCCTGTGCGCGATAACGCTCGACCGTTCGCTGGTGGCAGCGAAATCGCCTTGCATGCGGATGCCATAGAGCGCTGCCGCAAGCGCCGGAAAGAGCGCGGTCAGGAAGGTCACGATTTCGGTCATGCCGAAGCGCCCGATGCCGACCTTGGTTCCGATCGTGAGCGATAATACGAGATAGGCGATGCAGGCCAGGATCGTGCCCGAGAACATCCAGTCGCCCAGCTTGTGCAGGCGGTGGTTGGCGTGGTGCATCGCCCTGGCATTGTTGCGGTGATAGCCTGCCTGGTCGGCAATAAGCGCAACCATGGTGTCGCGCGCTTTTGTCAGATATTCGCGATCAAACGTCGCATTGACTAACCCGAGCTCTCGCGCACTTGCCCGCGCATACCAGCTTGTCCAGCCTGGATCGCGCGTCCCGTCTTCGACATCGCGCAGTGACAGCCGCCCGAGTGTGGCGGTGAGCATGAGTTGTCGCAATCGCTCGGCCAGATGTCTGCGTTCCAACCATCGTGCGTGGAAATTTATCCGATTGGCACCGCGCGTGTTGGCGATGATGAGCAGGATCACCAGTAATTCGGCGGCAATCAGCAATTTCTTGGCTTCGGGAAACAACAGCCCGGAAAGGGCCAGCAGCACTGCGAGCCCAGCCATCGCAAAATTGCTCACGAAGCTGGATCGGAAGCGCAGGGCGTAATAGTTCGCGTGAGCGTCAACTCGCCCGAACCGCTTGAGCAATGGGCCGTTCAACATCGTGCCGAAGTGACCGTTTTGCGCGAAGGGCAATGCGAGATCACGCGACTGGCGAACGGATTCGCCCGCGTCGCCGGGCGTGAAATTGAGCTTCGACCAGGCTCTGGCGCCGGTCAGGCCCAGCATCATCGGCCATGCGACGACGCGCTCTCGCCTCTTGTCCTGCGGATCGATCATATCGCGAACGAATGCCTGGCCATTTGAGGCTGGCGGTGCACAAAGCGCCTCTATCAGGGCGGGGAGCGCCTTGCGCGCGTCGGCCCGTTCCACACCATCCACCGAAGGCCGGTCCGGGATGGCTGCGTGCAATCCGCTCCACAACAGTTCCGGTTCGGATCCGCCGGTTGCGTCGACATGGATGACGGGTTGATGCCGGGCGACGGCTTCAGCGATGATTTGCGTGGTGCCTCCGCGCCCGCGTGCCGCTTCTCCATCCCACACCGCGACCAGAATATCGGACTGTCCGAGTACGATCTGGCCTGCGATTTCATATCCCGCCTCGTCGCCGCGCGAATAATCAGTCAACGCCAGGATCGAATCGGCCTTCTCGATCAAGGCAGCGGTACGGCGCCATTCCTCCTCGCCAAAATCCTTGGCGTAAACCTCGGGCGGGAAAGGCAGGCAGGCCGAAAGGTGCAAGCCGCTTTCCAGTGCCGCCTCTGCAGCCAAGACATCGGCGCCTTCCGCAAGCGAAGAAACCAGCTTGGCCTGCGCGGGCTCACTCGAAAAGACGTCCGGGTGGCGAGGTTGGAGTTCCTCAAGCGATTGCTGGGCCAGCCTGAAGATTTCGGCGCATTGTTCCTTGATTGTGTCGTGCCGGTCTTCCACCAGCCGGGGAGGGCGGTGCCCGGTAATGCCGAACCGCAGGACCAGCCGTGGTCTGAAACTGCTCTCGTCGCTCAAGCCCCACCCCTCTTGATTACCGATCACGCAGCCCGTTAGCCCGGGCGCCAAGGATGCATCCTGTAACAGGACGCGGCGCAGGGGAAGGGGGTTTTCGGATTGAGGCTTGATCGCGTGGCGGATTTTCCCGGCCAAATTGCCTGCTGTTGTGCCTTTCGGAGACTGCACATCAAGGAACCTTGCCAAAACCTGCCCCATGGTATGTTATGCACAGTTCAAGGGGGGCTGAGCGTGGTTCACAAGCATACTGTTGGACCTTGGCGGCGCTGCGCGATGCAGCAAGCCAGGATTACCTGAATGGGGCAACGGAAGACCCGCGTTGCCGTGATTGGCGGGGGCTGTGCCGCCATGGCGCTTGCGTGGGAACTTTCGCGACCCGAACTTCAGGATCGCTACGAAGTCACGATCTATCAGGAAGGCTGGCGGCTGGGCGGCAAGGGCGCTTCCGGACGCGGGCCGAGCGGCCGCATTGAGGAGCATGGGCTGCACATCTGGCTCGGCTTTTACGACAATGCTTTCCGCATGATGCGCGAATGCCATGCCGAGCTGGATGCGGCGGGCATGGGCGATCTCTATGGCGACTGGCGCGAAGCCTGGACGCCGGAAAACGATATTGCGCTATGCTCGCCGCGCGAAGGCGGAGGGTTCGAGAAATGGACCGTCCACATGCCGCCGCGAGCGGGCCTGCCGGGCGACCCACTGCCGCCGGACGCCGTTTTCTCGCTGCCCTATTACATGGCGAGGGCCTTCGAACTGTTCCGCGCGCTCATCATGGATACGGCGCGCGACGGCGAAACAGTGCTGAGCGGTTTCGAGCGACCGGCCGAAGGCGATGTTGGTGCGCGGCTGGCCTATCTTGCGAAGCTGGGAGCCTTTGCGAGCGCAGCCACTCTGGCTGAAGGGCTGGGCGTGCTGGCGGCGTTGCTTCGCTCCGTCACTCCGCAGGGAGCGGACGGTCTGCTCAAGGCTGCCGACGGCGTACTCGCGCAATTGCGACAATGGGTTGAAGATCGCTGGATTGCCGATGACCCCAATCGTTTCATCTGGGAAGTGGCGGACCTCACCGTCGCCACGATCACCGGCCTGATGCGCTATGGCATTATGGCCGATCCCAAGGGTCTCGACGCGATCGATGACTATGAATGCCGCGAATGGATGCGCATCAACGGCGCGTCGGTGCGCGCGCTGCAATCGCCTTTCCTGCGCGGGCTTTACGACCTGTCGATGGGCTATGAGAATGGCGACGAGAACCGCCCGGCCCTGTCTGCGGGGCAGGGGCTGCGCGGCACGCTGCGCACCTTCTTCGGCTATCGCGGTGCTTTCATGTGGCGCATGCGGGCAGGGATGGGCGACGTCGTGTTCGCCCCGCTCTACACTGCGATGAAGGCGCGCGGCGTGAAGTTCGAATTCTTCCACCGCCTCACCAACATGGGCCTCGCCGCGTCGAAGGATCATGTCGAAACGCTCACATTCGATGTGCAGGCGATGGTCAAGCGCGGGCGCGAATATGATCCGCTTGTTCCGGTGAAGGGCAAGCCGTGCTGGCCATCGGCTCCCGATTACGAACAATTGCTGCAGGGCACCAAGCTTCGCCAGCAAGGCTGGAATTTCGAGTCCCATTGGGATCGCCGCCGTGCCGAAGAGGTAACGCTGCGCGTGGGCGAGCACTTCGACTTTGTTGCGCTGACAGTGGGTGTCGCAGCGGTGCCGCATGTGGCGAGCGAGATCGTGGAGCATGACACGCGTTGGCGCAGCATGTGCGACAACGTCGCCACCGTCGCTTCGCAGGCATTCCAGCTATGGCTGGCTGAGGATCTCGAAAGCCTCGGCTGGCCGGGGCCGACCTATATCACCGGCGCCTTCGCCAAGCCCTTCGACACATGGTGCGACATGGCGCATGTCGTGCCGGAAGAGGGATGGAAACAGCCGCCCGCAACGTCTGTATATTTCTGTGCCGTTCTGCCCGATCCGCCCGAGCCACCTGGAGATGACGACACCGGTTATCTGTCGCGTCGCACCGACGAAGTGCGCGCCAATGCGGAAGGCTATCTGCAGGGCCCCATCCGGACCGCTTGGCCCGGTGCTTTTGGCGATGACGGCGATTTTCGCTGGGAGATACTCAAAACCCCCGATGACGGATCGCAGGACAAGAAACTGGCAGGCGAAGCGCGATTTGCCACGCAGTATTGGCGGGCGAATGTAAACCCTTCGGATCGTTACGTTATTCATACACCGGGAAGCTGGCGGCATCGCATCTCGCCACTCGACCGAACTTACGATAATTTGACCATAGCAGGCGACTGGACCGATAGCGGTTTCCATTCGGGCTGCGTTGAAGGAGCTGTCATGTCAGGCCTGCTTGCAGCGCATGCCCTGTGCGGTTCCCCAAGGCTGGAGGACATCACCGCCTATGACCACCCCTAAGCCAACCGCCAAGAGCGGGCGCTCAAAACCGGCGCCCAAAGCAAAAAAGGCCGCGCCCAAGGCGAAGAAGGCCGCGCCCAAGGCGAAGAAAGCTGCACCCAAGGCGAAGCCAAGTGTCAAGCGCGTGACGCGGCCCGTGGCCGAACGAATGCGCCCAGATCGCAGCGGCGCGCGCGCGGCGGAGCAAGCCAAGGCAAAGGCGGCAGCGCAGAGCGCTCCGGCTCCCGATCCGCAATCCGCGCCTCCTTCAAGCAAGGCGGCCCCGAGCAAGGCGACCCAGATCGACGAAGCCGTCGCCCAGGCGGTCAAGTCAGGCTATGACGTGCTGGCCAAGACGATCGCCCAGAGTCGGGAGTCCGCAACGCGCTTCCGCCAGGGCGAATACAATATGCGAGACGTGCCGCAGGACGTCCAGAATGTGACGCTGCGCTTGCTCGACCTCGCGCGCCAACTCAGCGCTACGACACTCGACCTGTGCGAGCAGCTCGTCATGCAAATCGGGAACGGGGTCGGGGCCGGGCCGCCACCGCCGGGTGAGGTCGCATCGAAAATGCCGCCGTTCCGCAGTCACGAGCCACAATCGGAATTTGGCAGTCCGCCGATCGAGGGTGGCGAAGATCAGCAGTCTCTGCGCGCAGCGCCTCCACCGCAGTCAGCGGGCGGAATTCCCATCTCGATCGTTTTCGACGGGACGAAAAAGGCGAAGGCGCTGAATTCATCGCTCTCCCGCCCCGTGAGCCCGACTGGCACCTGGCAGATCTCGGCCGCGCCTCTCGCTTCGCGCGAAGGCAATGCCACGCCGATCGAAAATGTCTCTTTTTCGTCGGATCTTTCGGAAGGAACGCTGGTCGCGACGATCAAGGTTCCGAAGGGCCAGCCGCCCGGAACCTATAGCGGGCTGGTGTTCGCGGAAACTCAGCCGGTTCCGCTTGGCATGCTGGTCATCGAGATCGGAAGCTAGATCATGGATATGGGGGGGCAAATGGCGACCGCGCCGGATACCGGCGGCCTCCCTGAAGGGCTCCTTGCCCGTTATGCCGAGGCGACACGGGCAGAGTTGCGGCACTATCTCGATTCGGGCTCACCCGCTCCCTTCCTGGACTCGCTGCTTGGCGAATATCCAAGTCGCGGCGGGAAGATGCTGCGGCCTTCGATCTGCATTGCCAATTGCTGCCAGTTCGGCGGGACACCCGAAGCTGCCGTGCGCTGCGCAGCGGCGGTCGAACTGCTCCACAATGCGCTGCTGATCCATGACGATGTGCAGGATGGCAGCGACATGCGGCGCGGCCTGCCTACGCTTCATGCCAGCCACGGTGTGCCGCTGGCGATCAACGCAGGTGACGCACTGCTGTTCACGGCGTTCCAGCCGCTATTCGACGCTGTCCGCCCGCTTGGGGCCGATGTCGCGCAACAAGTCATCGAGGCCACGGTAACGATGGCGCGCCAGACGGCCGAGGGGCAGGCGCTGGAACTGGGTTGGCGTGACAAGAACGTCACGGACCTGGTGGAAGCGGACTATATCCGCATGGCGCTGAAGAAGACGGCGTGGATGGGCATGATCTGGCCGGCGCAGCTGGGCGTCATCATCGGTTCGCGCGGAAGGGTCGATCCCGATCGGGTGATCCGGTTCGGCCATTTCCTGGGCGTCGCCTTCCAGATCGAGGACGATTTGCGCAACCTTTCCGAAGACCCCGGCTACGGCAAGGAGATGAACGGGGACCTCTATGAGGGCAAGCGCACGATCATGCTGATCAATGTGCTCGCCGCTGCCTCCGTACGGGAGCGCAAGCGGATCGAATCCTTCCTGGCGCTTCGCCGCGAAGATCGCAGCGAGGACGAGGTGCTGTGGCTCGCGGGACTGATGCGGGCCAAGGGCTCGATCGACCATGCGCGCAAGGTTGCCGGTGCCATGGCGGGCTGTGCCCTCGCTGAGTTCGAGCAGGCCTATGCCGGCTGCCCCGATGACGACAACCGGGCATTCCTGCTCGGCCTGGTGCGATGGATATTCGACCGGAAATGAGCGGACGGGTGATCCTCTATGGCGCGACCGGTTATACGGGACAGGCGATCGCGAAGCATCTTGCGGGCGAGATGGATGTGGTGCTGGCGGGAAGGAATGCTGACCGTCTGGCCAAGATAGCAGAGCCGCTTGGCTTGCCCTGGCGTTCCTTCGAGCTGTCCAATGAGGCGGCTGTTCATACGGCACTGGCTGACGGCGCGGTGCTGCTCAATGCTGCCGGCCCCTATGCCGACACCGCCGGGCCATTGGCTCTGGGCTGTATCCGCACGGGCACGCATTATCTCGATGTCGGCGGCGAATGGCCGGTCTTCGCGCAATTGATGGAGCTGGATGAACAAGCGCGCAAGGCGGGCGTACTGCTGCTTCCGGGCATGGGGCTGACGATCGCGGCAAGCGACTGCCTGCTCGCCCGTGCGGTCGAGCATTGGCCCGATACGGTCAAGCTGTGTCTCGGCATTTCGCGCGCGCATTCGGTTTCGCGCGGGAGCGCGGCCAGCGCCGCGCGGCTGTTCGACAAGCAGTCGGTGATCCGTCGCGGCGGCAAGCTCACGGGTGTGCCTCTGGGAAGCCTGACGCGTGCTTTCGATTTCGGCGATGGGCTGCGCGAAACGCTTGCCCTGAGTTGGGCGGATGTCGTGACTGGCGAGTTCACCACTGGCGTCGGCGATATCGAGGTTTATTCCGAAGTGCCTTGGTGGCAACGCGCGGGATATCGCGCTTCGGGCCTCTATGCCTCGCTTACGGGTGCCGGCGTCTGGCGCTCCGCCGGCGGGATGATCGCCAGGGCATGGCCGAGCGAACCGGGCGCGGACGTGCGGGGCGGCCAGAACTATGTCATGGTGGTGGAAGCGCTCGATCGCTGGCGCCGCCCGCGCCTGCTCAAACTGCAAACGCATGACGGTTATGGCACGACGGTGCTGGTCGCTGCGGAGGGACTTCGCCGTATCATCAGGGGGAGTGAGGAAAGCGGGTTTCAGACCCCGGCGCGCCTGTTCGGCTCCGGCTTCGTCGAGGAAGCGGGTGCAGGGATATTCGAGGCGAAGGCAGGAGCATCGGCAGCATGAGAACAGACCAGCCAGCGATACCCTATGTCCAGTCTTCGGCCAGCCAGGATGTGCCGCCGCCCTATCACTTCCCCAATGTGAGCGTGAATGCCTTCGTCTGGGAAGCGGAGATGGGGGCGGTCCAGAGCTATTGCGACAAGTTTCTCAATCTGGGAACGCGCGAAGAGCGCGGATTCGAGTACCGGCCAGCATCGAGCTGGCCCTACGCGCTGCTGATGTTCCTCGATTATCCGGAGATGATAAGCTCAAACCGGGAGCCTGAGGATATTGGCGAAACGCCCTATCCCGAGCGTGGGATGACCAGTCAGCGCGAGGTTTTCGTGTGCTTGCCGGTGATCCGGTACGGCAATGGACCGCGCGGGCTGATCGCCGATAGCGACATAGAGTGCGTGCTGCCATTCATCGTGGTCGACAAGCCGTGGTCCAGCATTTGCGGCCGCGAGATGCTGGGCCTCGGCAAGCTCCTGGCCAATATCGAAATCGGTGACGGCTACTATCCCGACGGCTTCAATGGCTCGGTCAATCTCCCCGGTTGGGCCAGCTCCCATATCGGCGATCCGATCGACAACAATTTGCGTTTCCTCGATGTGACTGCCGGGCCGGTGCTCCCGACCTTCAGGCTGGAGAAGAAGCCCGAGAAGTCGCTTGCAACCCTGTTTCAGAGCCCGGCCGCGAGCCTTGGGATCTCGACCATGGGCGATCTGTCCAATTTCTTCGACTTTGCTTCTGGCGGCCTGTTCCCTTCATCAATGAGGACGCTTGGCCTCAAGCAATATCGGGACGCGAAATACCCGCAGCGGGCGATCTACCAGGCGCTGGTTTCCTGCCGGTCGCATTACAGCAATGTGCGCGATATGAGGCTCTATGACGAGAACAATGTCTCGATCCGCTTTCACGATACCGGCAGTTTTCACGAGATACTGAAGGTGTTCCTGGAAGTCGGGCCAAGAGCGAGCGGACTGATGTTCGACGCCAAGGTGCTGGGCGCATTCCGGTTCAAGGCTGACGTGGATTATGACGACATGCGCGTCGTCCATGAGTTCCCCATCACGGGCGGGGACGGGATCGTCGCGCGCTCCGCACGCAGCGATCTTTCTGCACGCTGGTTCCGCCCGCTGAAAGGCTTCTTTGGGCGGAGGGGCCAGCCATGACCGACTTCGTCGAATCCTTCACCACCCAGCAGTTGATCCCGCCGTGGATCGCCAAGGGTTCGCGGATCTGGGCCTTCGTCATCAGGACCGAGGCGTCCTGTATGCAGAATTATCTCGATACCCATCTGAACTCGCCCGGCCCAGATCAGGCGCCCTATCACTATCGCTGTATCGACGAGACGGGATACGGGTTGCTCATGGTCGCCGACCATCCCGATTTCTCCAGCGGGGCCAATGGGATAGAGGGCTGGGATACCGTCAAGCACAAGGAGGTATTCTGGGCATTTCCGGCAATGCGGTATGATCTCAACAAGAACAATCTTCTGGGCCAGGGAGAAGTGGTCTGGATCCAGCCGTTCTACTTCGATGACAGCAGCTATGTGATGTTTTCCAGCCGGGAGATCTGGGGCAGCGAAAAACAGCTCGGGAACATCACTCTGCAAGAAGGCAAAAGACACGATCAACTGCATATCGATCTTTCGACGCAGGGTTTTGCCAAGTTCAATCCGCGTTCCAAGGCAAAGTCGCTTGCCGTGATGCACGCCCGGCTCAATCCGGGAACCGAACCCGTCGATCTTCGCAAGATCATCCTCAAGGATTCCGACATCGCGACCTTCAACGGAACCATCATGGCGAGCTTCAACCTGTTCGGGGCACCGCCGGAGAATACACCCGGCCTGCGTCGGGGTATCGAGATCAACACGCTGAAGCAGTTTCGCGATGTGTTCGACATGCGCGCGGCAGCCTATCGCGCGATCATTGCTTCGCATGTGAAGCATGAATTGGTGGGTGAGCCGCAGTTCTTCTACGGCGAGCAGGTCGAGCTTGATTTCATGTGGTCGGATACGATGAAAGAGCAGCTGATCCAGTTGTTCGGATTGGAAGAGCCCGAAGAAGGCACACATACCGTCGGGCACGATGACAAAGGCGATGCACCACCGAGCGGCTTTGACCCGGATGGCGCGGATGAGGAGGAATTAAGCCTGGAACACAGATATGGCCGACCGCCGATGGGGGATATCAATGCCGACTGGAATCTCCCGCGCGTGCGTGTCCCGGTCGAATATGCATTCTCCTTCACGACCAATGCCCGTTTCGAAGTTCTTGGGACGCTGCATACCTATGGCACGCCGGGCGCGGCCTGACCCTAACTTCTCGCCGCTTCGTGCGCGGCCCGCACTTCTTCCTTGAAGTTGTAGGGCGTCCATTCGACGCAATCCGGCCAGGCGCCGGTTTCGATCCAATAGGCTGAAAGGCCCAGCCGTACGCAAAGCGGGGCAAAGCGCTTCTGCTTCATTGCTTCGCTCCACGGGCCAAGGATCGTGCCGGGATAGTAGATGCTGGGACGATCGCCCTGTGGGTCGAAGACGTAGTCATAGGATGCACGCTCGGCCAGATCGAGCGCACGGTCCACCTGACCGAGCGCGGCAATCGACACGACGAGGTTGAGCGGCAGTGTACCGGTTTTCTCGAGAAGACCTTCATACCGGCTGATCCGCTTTTCGATCTGTTCCGGATCCTTGGTGCGAAGCGCTTCGAGGTAAGCTTCGGCTGCGCGCATGTCGCGGGCGATCCAGCCGTCGAACCGGTCGATTTCGCGCGCCGCTTCGTCATGCGCTTCCCAGAAACCGAGTGTGCCGGCGGTGTTGAGCTGGGAGATCAGGATTCCCGGATTGTCGGGCCATCGACGTATCAACTGGCGGGTCAGCGCAATCGCCCCGGCATAATCTCCGACATAGGCGTGCATTTGCGCGACATGGAGCCGTGCGGCGGGCATCAGGGGATTGAGTTCGCAGGCCTTTTGCGCCAGCCCCAAAGCATCGCGAAAGCGCCCGACGCTCCAGCAGAACTGGCTCATTTCGGTGAGTGAGGCCGGATCGTTGGGCGAAACTTCCAGCGCCTTGAGCAGCAGCTTCTCCCGCGCGCGATAGGCCCCCCAGGGCTCGAGGAAAGCGAGCGCGAGATAGGCACCGCCGCGTTTCGGATCGAGCTTCAATGCGGTTTCGGCGGATTTCAGGACAAGATTGCGGCGCTCGTCATAGTCGCCTTCGAAATGGCCCGAACGCAGGCTGGCGGCGCTCGCGCTGGCAAGCAGTTCCCATGCCGGTGCGAAATCGGGCGCGGCCGAAGTCACCTCCTCCAGCAAAGGGATCGCCCGTTCGGCGGAATCGTCATAGAGCGCGTCGCCTTCAGCAATCCTGCCGCGCGCACGCAGGAAGCTCTCATAGAGGCCGGGCGGAAGCTGTGCTCCGCCGGGCGCGCTCTCGATCGCGAGAGCCACTTTCAGCGCTTTTGCCACTCTCTCTGCGATCGATTCCTGCAAGGCAAAGACGTCATCCAAATCGCCGTCGAAACGGTCGCCCCAGATTGCGCGCCGGCTACCGCATTCGACCAGTTCTGCGCTGATTCTCACGCGCGCGCCGCCGCGCCTGACGGAACCGTCAAGCAAATGGGTTGCGCCCAGCGCGCTTGCGACCTTCGCAGTGTCTTTCTCTGCGCCGCGGAACTGGAAGCTGGAGGATCGCGCCACGACCCGCAGGCTGCTGCCGTCCGAAACGGTGCGCTGGATTTCTTCTGACATCCCGTCGCAGAAATAGGTCAGTTCTTCGTCGGAAGAGAGATTGTCGAAGGGAAGGATCGCCAGCAGCGGTTCGGTATTCGCGGCAGATTTGGCAAGGCCTGGCGTGGGGGCGGGCAATTCGAGGCTGTGGCCCTGGCTTCCCGACAGCTCAACAATGCTGGCAGTGATCTTCTGCCAGAATGGTGCGTCGGTGCTGCCGTTCCAGCCGGTCGCAGTCTCGCAATGGACGCGGTTGAAGGGCAGGGGCGGCAGCACTCCGTCCAAACTCAGCTGCACCAGCTTGTCGGCGGTAAAAGCAAGGTCGGCCTCTGCCGGGACCCAGCGCGATGCACGTGCATCCTCTGACCAAAGGACCAGCACCGCTTTGGCTGCATTGAGACGTTCTTCGATAACGGTGGAGAATGCGCGGTGTGCTGGCAAGTCGTCGTCGATCCACACGGAGAATCCCGCGCTCGCGAGCGAGTCCGCAATGCGCCGCGCCTGGCCGTAATCAGCCCTGGCATAGGATACGAAGACGTCGGTCAAATCAGCACTTCCCCCTGCTGCGCGACGTTGCTCGCCATGGATAAGCGTGTCGCCTGCGCATTACAACGACGGGTTTTCCTTGCCATATCCGCCTCCGCCCGGCGTCAGGATCACGAATGTATCGCCGACACTCACTTTTGCAGAGCCGGTTGCGCCCAATTGCTCGACCGATCCATCGGCGCGCTCGATCCAGTTCTTGCCCGGCAAGGCATCACCGCCGCCGGCGATCCCTCGTGGCGCAACGATCCTGCGATTGGCGAGGATATTGGCGCGCATGGGTTCGAGGAAGGTCACGCACCGTTCGACACCCTCGCCGCCATGATGCCTGCCGCGTCCACCTGACCCCTGGCGGATGGTGAAGCGGTCGACGCGCACCGGCAGCCTCGTTTCCAGCACTTCGGGGTCGGTCAACCGGCTGTTCGTCATATGGGTTTGGACCGCGCTCGTCCCGTCATGGTCCGGCCCTGCACCCGATCCTCCTGCGATTGTCTCATAATATTGATAGCGCGCATTGCCGAAGGTGAAATTGTTCATCGTCCCTTGCGAGGGAGCCAATTGCCCGGTCGCGGCGAACAGCGCATCGGTCACGACCTGGCTGGTCTCGACATTGCCTGCGACGACCGCAGCGGGCGGGGCAGGATTGAGCATCGATCCTTCGGGCACGATCAGCTCGACCGGGCGCAGGCAGCCATCGTTCATCGGAATCGGATCGTCGATCAGCGTGCGCAGCACATAAAGCGCGGCTGCGCGGGTGATCGAGCGCGGCGCATTGAAATTGTCACTGCGCTGGTCACTGGTGCCAGTGAAATCGAGCACGGCAGAGCGGGTTTCGCGGTCGATCCGTATCGCGACCGAAACCTGCGCGCCATTGTCCATCGGATAGGTGAAGCTGCCGTCCACCAGCCGACCCAGCAGGCGGCGAACGCTCTCCTCGGCATTGGCGAGGACATGGCCCATATAGGCTTCGAGGACATCGGCCCCATGTTCTGCCGCCGCAGCGCACAGCAGTTCGGCCCCGCGGGTGCAGGCGGCGAGCTGCGCGCGCAAGTCCGAAAGGTTGCGGTCAGGATTGCGCGCGGGCCACGGGCTATCGGCCAGCGTTTCGCGTAGGGCGTCGTCGCGGAAATGACCTTCATCGGCGAGCAGAAGGTTGTCGATGAGAACGCCCTCTTCCTCGATCCTGCGGCTTTCGGGCGGCATGGAGCCGGGCGCGATACCGCCGATATCGGCGTGGTGGCCGCGCGCAGCGACGAATGCGTCGGGCGTCTCGCTTTCGCTGCGATAAAAGACCGGCACGATCACCGTGATATCGGGCAAATGCGTGCCGCCGCGATAGGGATCGTTGAGGACATAGGCATCGCCGCGCTTCATCCCGCGCCCGTCTCTCGGCTGGCCACCAGGCCCGATCCCGCGAGCTTCGATCACACGTCGGATCGAATCCGCCATGCTGCCAAGGTGCACGGGGATATGCGGTGCATTGGCGATCAGATCTCCCTGTGCGTCGAATACCGCGCAGGAAAAATCGAGCCGTTCCTTGATATTGACCGAAGTGGCGGTGGACTGGAGGACGATCCCCATCTCCTCGGCAATGGCCATGAAGTAATTGTTGAAGATCTCGAGCCGGACAGGATCGACCTCTGTCCCTTGCGCTCGCCTGCTGGGGCGCGGCGTGGTTCGTGTCAGGACCAGCGTGCCGTCCTGCTCCAGCGCCGCCTGCCAGCCTTGTTCGACCACCGTTGTCGTGCCGGGATCGATCACCAGTGCAGGGCCGGGCACCGGCTTGCCTTGAACCATGCCGGCGCGTTCGACGGAGTGCCACGATCCGCTTGCGCTGGCTCCCGTCGCAATTGGCTGCACCTGTAGATGGGCCAGCCCTCCGGTCGAGCCATTGGCTTCGACGCTGAGCGCATCAAGAATGATCGTCGCACTTTCATCGCTATAGCCGAAATGCTGGCGGTGAAGGGTGCGGAAGGCCCGGTCCATCGCGGCAGGATCGCCGCAATCGAGAGTTAGTGTGCTGTCGCTCCCATCGAAGCGCAGCCGGGCTCGCGGAGCCAGCGCGATCGCGCTTTCGGGAACGTACTGATCGAGCAGCGCCTGCTTGGCCTGCGCTTCCAGTTCGGCTTGCAGCGGCGCGAAATCCTCGCTCAGCGGCGCAACTACGCTGCGCTCGCGGATCGCCTTCACCGGCGCCAGTCCGATGCCATAGGCGGAAAGCACGCTGGCAAGAGGATGCACCAGCACGGTGTCGATCCCCAATTGGTCGGCGATCTGCAATGCGTGCTGCCCGCCCGCCCCGCCGAAGCAGGCGAGGGCATAGCGCGTAACATCGCGTCCGCGTGCAACGCTGATCTTGCGGATCGCACCCGCCATATTGTCGACAGCGATGGCAAGAAAGCCCAGGGCGATTTCTTCCAGTGATGGCGCATCGGGCATGGCCGCCGCAATCTCTTCCAGTCGCGCCTGCGAGGCTGCGCGGTCGAGCGGGCCATGACCATCCGCTCCGAATACCTGTGGGAAGAAGGCCGGATCGATCCGCCCCAGGAAGAGGTTGCAGTCTGTCACGGTGAGCGGTCCGCCCTTGCCATAGCAGGCCGGGCCGGGATCTGCGCCCGCGCTCTCTGGTCCGACGCGGAAGCGCGCTCCATCGAAACTGCAGATCGAGCCGCCACCCGCCGCAACAGTGTGGATCTGCATCGCCGGGGCCGCGACGCGCACCCCCGCGATCACTTCCTCCGCCGCAAGTTCGTACTCGCCGGCATAGTGGCATACATCGGTGCTGGTCCCGCCCATGTCGAAGCCGATCAGGCGTTCGTAGCCGAGCGGTTTCGAGGTTGCGACCATGCCGACCACGCCACCGGCGGGGCCGGAGAGGATCGCGTCCTTCCCGCGAAAACTGCTGGCATCGGCTAGCCCGCCGTTCGACTGCATGAACTGGAGTCGTTCGTGCGTGTGCAGGTTCCCCCGCAATCCGTCGATATAGCGGCGCAAGACTGGCGAGAGATAGGCATCGACGACAGTTGTATCACCGCGCGGAACTAGTTTGATTAGCGGCGAAACCTCGTGGCTCACGCTGACCTGCGCGAAGCCTAACTCTCTGGCGATTTCAGTCAGCCTTGCTTCATGCTCCGTGAACTTCCAGCCATGCATCAACACGATTGCCAAGGCATCGAAACCCGCTCGTCTCAGCTCCTGGAACTGAGCGCGCGCCGCCTCTTCATCGAGCTGTTTCAGGACTTCCCCGTCCGCGCCTATGCGCTCGTCAATCTCGATCACCCGTTCGGGCAATTGTTCGGGCAGGACGATATGCCGTGCGAAGATTTCCGGGCGCGCCTGATTGCCGATCCGCAAGGCGTCTGCAAAGCCGCGCGTGATGGCGAGCGCCAGCCGTTCCCCCTTGCGCTCGAGCAGGGCGTTGGTCGCGACGGTGGTGCCGATGCGCAGCTCGGCAATCGGGCCCGTGCCATATTCGGCAAGGAGCCGACGAACTCCCTCGCTGGCGGCATCGTCATAGCGACCCGGATCTTCGGACAGCAGCTTGGTCGTAACCAGCCTGCCATCGGGCGTCGTGGCGACGACATCGGTGAATGTGCCGCCGCGATCCACCGCAAATCGCCAGGAAGATTGTTCGCTCATATGCTCATGCGTGCCGAATCAGCTTAAGCTCGTGTCGCACGCCGCAATGGACTATCCAAGTGTGCGAATGCGGGGAGGGCGGGCGCTGCCCCCATGACAAGCCACCTCCAGATCGTTAACTAGGTGATACAGGGATCACTGTTCGATCGAACGAAACGGCGAAATGGCGAAGAAGGACCTCAGCAGCGGTAACGGCATGATCGATCTTGGTCAGTCAGAGGAACTGCGCGTTCCCAAGACGGCGGAAATCGTGGCGGATCGTATCCGCAAACGCATCATAGCGGGCGAATTGGCCGAAGGGGACTCGCTGCCGCCAGAAGGCCAGCTGATGGAGCAATTCGGCATTTCACGGCCGACTTTGCGCGAGGCTTTCCGCATTCTCGAGACCGAACGGCTGATTGCCGTCAGCCGTGGATCGCGCACAGGCGCGCGCGTCAGCCCGCCGCAGGTGAGCAGCGTGTCGCGCTATGCCAGCTATGTTCTCCAGTCCAAGGGCGTGCGTGTTCCCGATATCTTCGAAGCGCGGTTGGCGATTGAGTTGTTCGTCGTGAGGCGACTGTCCCGCGATGCGAGCAAAGCCAGGATTGCCCGTTTGCGGGGCGAAACGAACCGGCTTGAAGCACTGAATGCGGCAGGCGAAACGCGCGCCTTCATCGTCGGCCTTACAGAGTTCCATCAGGTGCTGGTCGAAGTAGGCGGAAACGAGACGCTGCTTTTCGTGATGCAGATGCTGCAGAACCTGATGCAGGAAGTGCATTTGCGACTGCTCACTCGCCATCGCGAGGATAGTGCAGGTGACGCGCGCAAGGCCGTGAAGAGCCTCGACAGGCTGATCGATCTGATCGAAGCCGGCGATGCGGAGGAAGCCGCGCGGCATTGGCGCCTGCACCTGATCAACGCCAACAAGAAGGTACCCTACGAGGGAACTCTGCTCGACCTGCTGAATGGCTAGCGCGCAAACACGCCCACACGCGGTTCAATTGCCGAAGAGGGATTGCAGGAAGCTGCGGCGGCGCGGCTTGGACTGGCCGGTCAATTCGTAAAGGAAGTTGGCGAGAAGCGCGGCCTGATTGCGGTCCAGCATTACGGCGCGCTCATGCAGCTCGTTTTCATCGTCTTCGGATCGGTGCATGGTCTGTATGGTCAGGATGATCCGGCTTCCCAGATCGTTCGCTTTCCAGCCCACCAGGGCCCCGGCATCCACGTGTTCCATCGCTCCTGCTTCCCCCAGGTTTTTTGCTCGCTTCCCTGACGATAATATAGCGCCCCAGGGGGATGCATCGCAAACTGCGATGGGGGCTTGTCCCGCTGCGGGAAACTGGCGGTCGGCGGGCAAACTCATTGGCCGTCAACGAACGTTGGATTTTCAGCCTCTTGCAAGCATGCTGGCGGTTCACGCTGCGCACATGTCAAAAAAACTACAGTTATTCGTCATCACTTTGTCACGTGCGGGCTTTTTGGGGTAAACATGGCCGTTCGGAGATTCGCCATGATTCTTGCGCGCATGTGTCGGCCCGCCCTTGTGGCCGTGCTTACGCTATACGCAATGCAGGCTAGGGCCGATGTGCTCGAAATCAATGAGGGTGGAGCCCAGTGGGTTTCCGGCCCGCTTGCTGCCGTGCCCGCTGCAGGCGCTCTGACAATGGCGGAAGCGGTACCCGAAGGTTTGCTATTGCCCGGCGAGGCGGTGGCCGATCCGTCACTCCATGCGCGAGCCGTTCCGGCGGAATACGCCACCACGGTGGCGCAGCTCGCGGCGCGTTACGACCTCAGCCCTTCGCTGATCGAAGCGCTGGTGTGGCAGGAGAGCCGCTGGAATGCGAACGCCGTATCGCCCAAGGGTGCGCGCGGTCTTGCCCAGTTGATGCCCGGCACGGCGCGTCAGTTAGGGGTCGATTCAGACAATCCCTATACCAATCTCGAAGGCGGGGCGCGCTATCTGCGCGAGCAGCTCGACCGTTTTGGCGGTGACCTGGAGAAGGCGCTGGCCGCCTATAACGCCGGCCCCGGGCGGGTCGAGCGGGCGAAGGGTGTTCCGCAAATCCGTGAAACCCAGGAATATGTCGCGGCCATAATGGGCCGTCTTTCAAATCATTCTCGTGAGGAAAACTAGTTGATGCGTTCGATTCTTCGCCTGCCAGCCCTGGCCATGTTCGTCAGTTCCAGCGCCGCTTTTGCGCAACAGGCCGATCCGCAAGGCTCCGGCCCGATCGTCGCCGCGCTTGGCTGGCTGCAGGGCACGCTGCTGGGCAATGTCGCCACTGCGGTCGCGGTGATGGCGGTGGCTGCTGTCGGCTTCATGATGCTGACAGGCCGGATGAACTGGCGCTTCGGCGCGACGGTCATCATCGGCGTGTTCATCCTGTTCGGTGCCAGCACGATCGTCGCCGGCATCCAGAGCGCTGCAGGGGGCTGAGCGGGTCGCGTGGCCAATCTCGTCCGCCATCCGGTGCACCGCGCCTTGACCCGCCCGCAGATGTTTGCAGGTGTGACGATGAATTTCTTCATCATCAATCTGATGGTGACGACTATCGCGTTCCTGATCCTGAAGAGCTTCTGGATCATTCCGGTGCCGATCATCACACACGCGATCGGCTATTTCGTGAGCCTGCGTGAACCGCGCATCTTCGACCTGTGGATCACCAAGGTTTCGATGTGCCCGCGGGTGAAGAACTACAAGCGCTGGGGGTGCAACAGCTATGCGCCCTGATGCGGGAAACCTGACACTATGAGCAAATGGATCGGAACTGCTGCCTGGAGCGCGAAGGAAGCCCGCGCGGGCGACCGGCTGCCCTATCTGCGGCTGATTGACCAAAGCACCGTGCTGCTGCGCGATGGCAGCGTGATGACATCCGTCCAGGTGCCCGGCCTGCTGTTCGAGACGGAAGACAGCGAAGCGCTCAATGCCCATGCGGCAACGCGCGAAGTGATGCTGCGTTCGACGCTCGATTCACGCTTTGTGATGTATCACCATGTGATCCGCCGCCGGGTCGAGGTGGAGCTCGATGCGGAATTCGACGATCCGCTCAGCCGCCATATCGATGCTCGCTGGAAAGAGCGGCTTGCTGGCGGTTCGCTGTTCATCAACGACCAGTTCGTGACGCTGATCCGCCGCCCGGCGCGCGGCAAGGCTGGATTGGTCGAGCGGATGCAGCGCATGGTCAGCCGCAGGGGCGAGGATATCGAGCCCGATCCGCGCGATCTGCGCACGTTGAGGTCCGCGGTGACCGGGCTGGTGGCTTCGCTTTCGGCCTATGGCGCGCAGGTGCTGGGCGATTACGAATCCCCGCAAGGCGGCACCAATTCCGAAATGCTGGAGCTGATCAGCGCGCTCTATAATGGCGAGATGCGCCCTGTGCGCCGCCCTTCGGAAGATACCGACATCGGGCAGATGCTGCCCTACCGTCGTGCCAGCTTCGGTCTCGACGCGATGGAGCTGCGCGGTTCGGGCGAACCCGATTTCTCCGCCATCCTGGGTTTGAAAGACTATCCCGAAGCCACTTCTCCCGGCCTGCTCGACGGTCTGCTGCGTCTGCCGTTCGAGATGATCGTCAGCGAAAGCTATGCGCCTTCCGAAAGGACAACGGCGAAAGAACGGATCGATCTGGCGCTGCGGCGCTTGCGTTCGGTCGATGAAGAGGCAGCGGCAGAACGAGCCGACATGCTTGGCGCGCGCGATGCGCTCGGCAATGGTGCGGTCGGTTTCGGCGATCATCATTTGACGGTTCTGGTGCGCGAGAAGGACCTTGCGCGGCTCGATGAGGCGAGCGCTGCCTGTGCCGCCGCACTGGCGGATACCGGCGCGATTGCGGTGCGCGAGGATACCAATCTCGAACCCGCTTTCTGGGCGCAGTTCCCCGGCAATGAGAAATATGTCGTGCGACGGGCGCTGATCTCCTCCGCCAACATGGCGAGCTTCGGTTCGTTCCACGGTTTCGCGCTGGGGCAGGCGAGCGGCAACCATTGGGGCGATGCGGTAACGCTGCTGGAAACGACCAGCGCCACGCCATTCTTCTTCAATTTCCATCACGGCGATCTGGGCAATTTCTCCGTCATCGGGCCTTCGGGTTCGGGCAAGACGGTGGTGATGAACTTCCTCGCTGCGCAGGCGCAGAAGTTCAGCCCCCGCACCATCCTGTTCGACAAGGATCGCGGCGCGGAGCTGTTCGTTCGCGGCATAGGCGGTCGCTATGACCGGATTACCGCGGGTGAACCAACCGGCTTCAACCCGCTCGCGCTGCCTGACACGCCTGCCAACCGTGCCTTCCTGCGCGACTGGCTCGGCGTGCTGCTCAAGGCGAATGGACCGGAAGAACTTTCAACGATTTCCCAGGCGGTTGACGCTGCCTATTCGAACGATTCCTCGCTTCGCCGCTTGCGCCATTTCAAGGAATTGCTGGCTGGCGCGCGTCGGCCGCAGCCGGGCGATCTGGCCGATAGGCTTGCTGCCTGGATCGGTGAAGGCGAACACGGCTGGCTGTTCGACAATGAGCAGGACCGGCTCGATCTTGATGCCCGCGTGCTCGGCTTCGACATGACCGCGCTGCTTGAAAATCCTCGCCTGCGCACGCCGGTGATGATGTATCTGTTCCACCGGATTGACGAGCGGCTCGATGGCAAGCCGACCATGATCCTGATCGACGAGGGCTGGAAGGCACTCGATGATGAGGTTTTCGCCGCGCGTATCCGCGACTGGCTCAAGACCTTGCGGAAACGCAACGCGCTGGTCGGTTTTGCCACGCAATCGGCGCGCGACGCGCTTGAGAGCCGGATCTCGACCGCATTGGTCGAGCAGACTGCGACCATGGTCTTCATGCCCAACAGCCGCGCGCGGCCGGAGGACTATTGCGATGGCTTCGGCCTGACAGATCACGAATTGGCGCTGATCCGCAGCCTGCCTGCGCATAGCCGCTGCTTCCTGGTGCGCCAGCCCGATGCCAGCGTGGTTGTGCGGCTCGATCTTTCGGGTGCGCCCGAGGTTCTGACCGTGCTCTCGGGCCGCGAGAGCGCGGTGCGCCGGCTCGACCTGCTGCGCGAAGCGGTGGGCGACGATCCGGCGGAATGGTATCCTGCGCTTACCGGCCAGGCATGGCCAGGCGCTCCGTCCGGCGAGGGGGACGGTGAGTTCCCCGTCTGGCAGGCCGCCGAATGAGCGGCGTTTGCGACAGCGCGATGGCTCAGGTCGGCGGCGGCGTTGCTGCCGCGCTCGGTGCCGTCGATTGCGTCTCCGGGCAGGTTACGTCGCAGGCATTCGGGCGCCTGTTTGCGCCGGGTGGAGCACTAGAAACCGCCCTTGTAATCCTTCTTACCCTCTATGTGGCGTTCTTTGGCATCAGCCTGATGCTTGGGCGATCCAATCTCGGCGTTCGGGCGCTCGTTCCGCGAATGTTGACGGTGGGTTTGGTACTTGGCTTTGCAACCAGCTTCGTAGCCTATCGTAGTTTCGTCTGGCCGCTATTTATCGAGGGTCCCGATTACCTTGCAACTTTGCTGACGGGCAGCGACGGCTCGGCGACGCTCGCCTTCGCGGACAAGCTCGACGTGGTGTTCCTCGCAGTTCAGGAAGCGAGCAAGGGGCAAGAGGACATTTCGGCATTCTCTCCGCCGGGTATGATGTGGCTCGGTGCCCTTCTGCTGATGCTCGGTACGGTCGGGGTGCTGGTGACTGCCCGCATCGGACTGGCGCTGTTGGTGGCGCTGGGGCCGATCTTCGTCGTCATGGCATTGTTCAACGGCACGCGCGGCCTCTTCACAGGTTGGCTCAAGGGCGTGGCGATGCTGGCGCTGACGCCGCTTCTGGCGGTACTGGGCGGCAGTGTGATGCTCGAGCTTGCGGTGCCTGTGCTGGCCTCGCTCAGCGCGGTTCCCGGCCAGATTGACGCGCAGGCGGCGATGGCCTTTTTCCTGATCGGCGCGGTTCATTGCGCGCTGATGGTGATGGTCATCAAGGTCGCGGCGACGATGGTTTCGGGATGGCGCGTTTTCGGTCTGGTTCCGGACAGGGACCGTGCAGGGAGCGCTGACAGCGTGCCCCAACCTCGCACGGTGGAGATGCGCTCTCAGGCTCAGGCTCAAGCCGGAGCCGGGGCAAGCACGACCGCACGGCGCATCGATGTTTCCGCGGTGCAGACCGGCTCGCCCGCCAATGATTCAGGCGGCGGCGGAGGAACCATACGTGAAACCAAGGTCTATGCCACTTCGCATGGCGATGGGCGCATTCAGCCGCTCAACCCTGCGACATCGCGTACACGCGGGATTGGAAACCGTTTCCGTTCCGCCAACGCCCGTCTTTCGGAGAAAATGAAATGATCCGCGCCAAACGCCTCCATGCCATGGGCGCTGCGCTTGCTCTTGTCGCCGCCGCTACGCCGGCGCTGGCTGATGATCCGCGCCTTGTAGAGCGACTCTATGACCCCGCCGAAGTGGTTCGTATCGATGGCAAGGCCAGGGTCCAGGCGACCATCAAATTCGGCGAGGACGAAGCGATCGAAAATGTCGCGATCGGGGATTCGCAGAGCTGGCAGGTGACGCCCAACAAGCGCGCCAATCTGCTATTCGTCAAGCCGCTCTCACCCACCGCCAAGACCAATATGACGGTCGTGACCAGCAAGCGGACCTATCTGTTCGATCTGGTGGCAAGTCCGCGAAACAACCCGCTGTATGTCTTGCAGTTCAGCTATCCGGAAGAACCCGACGACGAGGCGCAGATGGCGGCCCGGGAAGAGGCCAATGCGCTTGAGATGGCTGCAGCGCGTGACCCATATGCGGTGACCGATCCGGCCATGCTCAATTTCGAATGGAATGGCGAGGGTGACAGCAAATTGCTGCCGATCCGCACCTATGACGATGGTGAAGCGACCTTCCTGACCTGGCCCGTCGGCACGTCTGTTCCGGCGATCCTGGTGACCGATCATGAGGGTACCGAAGGGCCGGTCAATTTCACTGTTCGTGGCGATACCGTGGTGGTTGACGGCGTTCCGCGCCAGATCATTCTGCGTTCGGGCAAGAATAGCGCCACGCTGACCAATACCGGTCCTGAACGACCTGTGCCCGGCGGCAGCGACCCTGCGCTGGCGCAGGTAACCAGCCAAAGTGACCTTAAGCCGAAAGAGGTGAAGTGATGCGCCTGGCCATGAGACTCCCGTCGAGAAACAACGAGGCAGCCGCCAGCAGCGGCGCCGATCCGCGCGAGCAGGAATCGGCCGAGATCATCGATCTTGCCAGCCGCACCGCTTACCCTGCGGTTGCGCAGCAGAACAACAAGTCCGATGCGCTCGGCCTCGCTGCTGGAGTGGCGATCGTCGCCGGCCTCGGTGCCGTGGCCTTTTGGGGTATGAACTCGGCTCGCGTCGCGCCGCCCGAAGGGGTCGGCAATCCAGCGGTCCAGCCGCCGGTTCAGGCGGCCGTCGTGCCTCAGCCCCAGCCCAAGCCCGCTCCTGCGGCGCCTCAGCCTGCGCCTGCCCCGCCGCCCGTCATGGCCAAGGCCCCGGCGCCTGCGCCGGTCCTCAATCCCTATGCCAGCCCGACCATGGTATTCGATGCCAGCGCAGGCCCGGCGACCCAAGTTGTGGGCGATGCGGCGCTCGCATCACCGGCAGGCACTGCAGGTGCCGAGGGGCCCGTCAGTTCCGCCAGCGCTTTCGCCAGCCGTATTGGCGGCGTGGGCGGCGCACCGGCCCAGGCCAGTGCCATGACCAACCCGGCCACAACGGTGACGCAGGGCACGTTGATCCCGGCGATCCTGGAAACCGCAATCGACACCGATGTGCCCGGCTATGTCCGCGCCGTGGTGAGCCAGGATGTGCGCAGCTTCGATGGCACCAATGTGCTGGTGCCGCGCAGTTCGCGCCTGATCGGGCAGTACCAGTCGGGCCTGCAGGGCGGGCAAAAGCGCGCCTATGTCATCTGGACGCGCCTGATCCGTCCCGATGGAGCTTCGGTCAATCTGGCGTCGCCTGCGATCGGGTTTGACGGGACGACCGGGCTTGAAGGCGAGGTCAACACCCACTTCTTCAAGCGCTTCGGTTCGGCCATGTTGCTTTCAGTCATCGGCGGGCTCACGACTATCGCCAGCGGTGGCGCGTCGGTAATCCTGGGCGGAGGACAGAGCGCCGCTTCTACTGCGCTGGAGCAGGACGGCAAGATCAGCCCGACTGTCCGCGTCAGGCAAGGCGAACCGATCCGCGTATTCACCGCGCGCGATCTCGATTTCAGCACGGTCAATTGAGCGCGGCAGGGCGATGAGCGCGGATATCCATCCCTTGCCCCATGACGGCGTGCCTGCGGGCGAGCGCAGCGTCTATCTCGACGCCTATCTCGCGCCGTTCCGGCAATGGCTCGATCGCGATACGGTGACTGAAATCATGGTCAACCGCCCCGGTGAGGTCTGGATCGAAGATGCTAGCGATCCGGGGATGAAGCGGATCAAGACGCCGGAGATAGACGATCGGCTGGTTCAGCGCCTGGCAGAGCAGGTCGCCCGTGTGAGCCACCAGGGCATCAACCGCGAGCATCCGTTGCTGGGCGCGACCTTGCCTGACGGCGCGCGTGTGCAGTTTTGCGGCCCGCCCGCTTCACGCAAGCACTGGACCATGGCGATCAGGCGCCACCGGCGGCTCGATCTGCCGCTCGACGCCTATGATGCCGGACCGCTTGGCAAACCCGATGCCCCGTCCATGCCCGACCCGCAGGTGCAGCCGATTGCCTACCTTCGCGAGGCGATCCGCCAGCGCAAGACGATCCTGATTTCAGGTGGCACCAGCACCGGTAAGACGACTTTCCTCAACGCCATGTTGCAGGAAATCCCGCGTCAGGAGCGAGTGGTGCTGGTGGAGGATACGCCCGAGCTCAAATTGCCCGGTGAAAACGGTGTCGGCCTGGTGGCGGTGAAGGGCGAGTTGGGGGAAGCCAAGGTGACCGCCAACGAACTGTTGCAGGCTGCGCTGCGTTTGCGGCCCGACCGGATCGTGCTGGGCGAATTGCGCGGGGCGGAGAGCGTATCGTTCCTGCGCGCGATCAACACCGGCCATCCGGGCAGTTTCTCGACCATTCACGCCAATTCGTTGCGCGGTGCGCTGGAGCAATTGTCGCTGATGGTTATGCAGACCGGCATCGGCCTGACGCGGAGCGACACTATCGCCTATGCCGCATCGGTGATCGACGTGATCGTTCAGCTGGGCCGCGATGGCGTGGGCAAGCGTGGCATTACCGAAATTGCGGACAGCAGTTCGCTGGTTTGATCGGCGAGAGGCTTGCCCTTCTGCGCGACAAGCATGTGACAGGCCACGCGGTGCGATGTAAAAAGCCAATTTGGCGGAATATGGCGCGGATCAGTCCCAATTTTCAGGTGTCAGCAGCACGATGAGCAGCCATCCGATCACTAATGACAATGAGCAGCCTCTCGAAGAGGTGGCACCCTATTTCAATCGCGAGCTGAGCTGGCTGGCGTTTAACGAGCGCGTGCTGGCCGAAGGCTGCAACGCAAACTATCCACTGCTTGAGCGGCTGCGCTTCCTGTCCATCTCGGGCAGCAATCTCGACGAGTTCATCATGATCCGCGTCGCCGGGCTGGTTGGCCAGGTGCAGCGGGGGATCGGCCCGCAATCGATCGACCAGCGGACTCCGACACAGCAACTTGCTGCTATCCGCGAACGGCTTGTGGCGATCACCGCGCGGCAGCAGGACATCTGGCGGGACCTGCGCGTCCAGCTGGCCGATGCGGGCATCCACATCGCCGATGAGCGCCGCGTGTCCGAAGAGGCATATGCCTGGTTGCGCGAGTTCTTCCTGGAGGAAATTCTCCCGGTCATCACGCCGCAAGCGCTCGACCCGGCGCACCCGTTCCCCTTCGTCGCCAACGAGGGAATGGGACTGCTGTTCTCGCTTGTGCGCGATTCCGACCGGGAGAAGATCATGGAGATGGTGCTGATCCCCTCGGCACTGCCACGCTTCGTCCGGGTGCCGGGCTCAGAGGCGATTTATGTCAGCATCGCAAGCCTCATCACCCGCTTCGCCGATCACCTGTTCCCGGGCTTCTCCATCAAGGGCGACGGGCTTTTCCGCGTCTTGCGCGACAGCGACATCGAGATCGAGGAAGAGGCTGAGGATCTGGTGCGCACCTTCCGCAGTGCGATCCAGCGCCGCCGCCGGGGCCGCGTGATCCAGCTCGAGCTGGAGGAGGACTTTGAACCTGACGCAGAGCAGATGCTGCTCGAACATCTTGGTGTGAATGAAGCGGTGGTCATCAAGACCGATGGTATCATCGGTATAGACGGGCTGACGGAAGTCGCGGAGGAAGACCGCCCCGACCTCAAGTTCGAGGATTACACGCCGCGCTATCCCGAACGCATCCTTCAACATGATGGCGATTGCTTCTCCGCCATTCGCGAGAAGGATATCGTGATCCACCACCCCTATGAGAGCTTCGAGGTGGTGGTCGATTTTATCCGTCAGGCCGCGGCCGATCCCGATGTGGTGGCGATCAAGCAGACGCTCTACCGCGCGGGCAGCCAGTCGGCGGTAATCAACGCGCTGATCGCAGCGGCGGAAGAGGGCAAATCCGTTACCGCCGTGGTCGAGCTCAAGGCGCGTTTCGATGAAGAGCAGAACCTGATGTGGGCGAGCCAGCTTGAGCGGGCAGGCGTACAGGTGATCTATGGATTCCTGGACTGGAAGACGCATGCCAAGGTTGCAATGGTGGTGCGGCGCGAGGAGGATGGATTCCGCACCTATTGCCACTTTGGTACCGGCAATTACCACCCGGTGACGGCGCGCACCTACACCGATCTCAGCTTCTTCACCGCCAAACCCAAGTTCGGGCGCGATGCCGCAAAGCTGTTCAATTTCGTTACCGGCTATGTTGAACCGCAGTTGGAGCTGCTTGCCGTCGCGCCAATCGGCCTGCGCGAAGCACTCTATCGCAATATCGACCGCGAAATCGCCAATGCGCAGGCGGGGCTGCCCGCGGCGATCTGGATCAAGTGCAACCAGATCACAGAAAAGGGAATGATCGATCGGCTCTATGAAGCGAGCCAGGCCGGGGTCGAGATCGAGCTTGTCGTGCGCGGAATCTGCTGCCTCAAACCGGGTTTACCCGGTCTCAGCGACAACATCCGGGTGAAATCGATAATCGGGCGCTTTCTGGAGCATGGCCGGATCTATGCCTTCGCCAATGGCAAGGAGATGCCGAGCGCGGATGCGGCGGTCTATATTTCCTCCGCCGACCTGATGGAGAGGAATCTCGACCGCCGGGTTGAGGCGCTGATACCGATCAAGAACCGCACCGTGCATGACCAGGTGCTGCAGGAAGTGCTGCTGGCCAATGTCATCGATACCGAGCAGAGCTGGGACCTGGCACCCGATGGCACATATTCGCGTACAGAGCCGGGGGACAAGCCGTTCAACTGCCATCGCTATTTCATGACCAATCCGTCACTGTCGGGACGTGGGGCCGCGCTTGAAGCGGATGCCGCGCCGCGGCTGGCCCTACGCAAGGGTGGAACGGGGTCAGACACTGCATGACGATACGCGCGAGCAGGGCCGACAGGGCGGGATCCTTCTCAGGCAGCAAGGCCGAGCGCGCGATTATCGATATCGGTTCGAACACTGTCCGCATGGTCGTTTATGGCGGATCGCTACGCGCACCGACGGTCCTCTATAACGAGAAGGTAGCGGCCCGGCTGGGACGGGAGATCTCGCAAACCGGGCTGATGCCCGAAGACTCTGTCGAGCTGGCGCTGCGCGGCCTGAGGCGTTTTCGCTTGCTGCTCGAAGACCTCGAGGTCGAAGATGTCGAGACCGTTGCAACGGCTGCAGTGCGTGAAGCGAAGAACGGGCCGGCATTCGTCGAGGAAGTGGATGCACTGGGCCTTTCGCCGCGCGTGATCACGGGCGAGGAGGAAGCCTGTCTCTCGGCGCATGGTGTGATCGGCGCCTTTCCGGGCGCGGCAGGCGTGGTGGCCGACCTTGGCGGCGGCAGCCTGGAACTTGTGGAAGTCTCTGATGACGAAACCGGCCATCCGGTCTCGCTGCCACTCGGCACCTTGCGCTTGGTCGAGTACCGCCAGGACAAGCAGGCCGATACGCGCAAACGGCTGGAGAAGGTGCTGAAGAAGGGCGGCTGGGGCAAGCCGATCGATGCTCCGCTTTACCTCGTCGGCGGCACTTGGCGCGCGATGGCGGTCTATGCGATGGAAGCACGCGATTACCCGCTGACCGACCCGCATGGTTTCACCCTCTCTCCGAAAGAGGCGATGAAGCTGGCGCGGCGGCTGGCTTCAAGCCGCCCGGCGGATCTGCGCGCAATCGAGCGCATCTCCTCCATGCGTTCCGAAACCATGCCCGACGCTGCGGTGCTGCTTCAGGCACTGCTCAAGCGGTTGGATCCGGCGCAGATCGTCTTTTCGTCGTGGGGACTGCGCGAAGGGCTGCTCTACGACCGGTTGCCGCCACATCAGAAGATGCAGGATCCGCTGCTGGCAGGCATAACGGTCTTTGCCGCGCAGCGAGGCGTGCCGCCGCAATTGGCAACCCGGATCGCCGGGTGGACGGTCGATGCGATCCCGCCGGGCGGAAATGGTGAGGAACGCCTGCGGCTCGCCGCGATCCTGCTGTCGCTCGCGTCGATGCAGATCGAGCCGAACCTGCGCCTCAATCAGGGAACCGATTGGGCACTGCACAAGCGCTGGATGGCGCTCGACGCACGGGGCAGAGCAATGCTCGCAGCAACGTTGGCGGCGAATGGCAACCATCTCGATCTACCAAAGGAATTGCGTGAGCTGGCGGATGAGGAATCGCTCAAGGAAGCGATGGGCTGGGGGCTGGCGACGCGGCTGGCAAGGCGGATCGGGGCACGCTCGCGCCGTTCGCTTCATGTCAGCCGGATTGACAAGGAGGCGGGCAAGCTGGTGCTGAGCCTGCAAGCCAGCCATGCCGATCTGTTCGGACTGCCGACCGAGAAGGATATGGCGCTGCTGTCAGACTGGCTGGGGCTGAAACATGCCGTCCGCATCGTGCCCGATGACGAATGGCACGGCGTGGGGGACTAATCCTTCAGGGCCTGGGTGGCGAAGGGCGAGAAATCGGTCTCGGTATCGTAGAGGTCCACTCCCTCGCGTCGCTTGAGTGTGTTGACGACCAGATAAGTCACCGGCGTCAGCACGGCTTCCCAGATGGTCTTGATGATCCATTGCGAGATGACGACTTGCAGCAGCGTTTCGGGCGGCCAGCCGGCCAACCCGTAAAAGGCCAGCGGATAGAAGATCATGCTGTCGAGGCCTTGCCCGACGATTGTGGAGCTGATCGTGCGCATCCACAGGAAGCGACCGTCGGTCCAGACCTTCATCCGCGCCAGGACATAGGAATTGGCGAATTCGCCGACCCAGAAGGCGGTCATGCTGGCGATGACGATGCGCCAACTGTTTCCGAATACCGCCTCATATGCACCCTGATGCGGCCATCCATCGGCAGGCGGAAGTTTGACCACGACCCAGGCCATGAAAGCCATGAAGGCGAGGGCGGCAAAGCCGGTCCAGATCACGCGCCGCGCGCGGGCATAGCCATAAACCTCCGTCAGCACGTCGCCGATGATGTAACTGATCGGAAAGAACAGCACGCCCGCTCCGAAGATCCAGCTCTCGCCGCCGGGCAGCGGGATATAGCTGGGTTTCGAAGCACCGATGATGTTTGACAGCAACAGGATTGCGACAAAGGCCGCCATGACCAGATCGTAATAGCGGAAGCTGACCGGTGCCGTGCTGGTATGGACGGGCGGTGTGCTGTGCGAGTTTTCCATCGCGAAGCTGACTATCTCCATTTGAACGCGCGGGAAAGCGCGCTAATGCGCACCTGCGCGCGCCCGTAGCTCATCTGGATAGAGCGCGAGACTTCTAATCTTGAGGCAGCAGGTTCGAGTCCTGCCGGGCGCGCCACGCACCACAATATCCCGAAGGGGTGTTGTGGTGGCTGATGGTTCGACGCACTCGAACCGCCATAGGTTCGGAATCGGAGCACCCGCAGGGTGCGGAGATGAACGAGCCCGCGACCCTATTTACGCTACCCTTGCGATGCTTGATTACGAGCGGGCGAGGGCAGTCCTGCCGGGCGCGCCAGATATTCTATTCCTTGTCCTCAAGCGCCGGCGCTCACATCCGTTCGCTTGGCTTTCCTCGCTCACGCGACCTTGCGGTCGCTTCGCTGCGGGCGGGCGGTCGCCCTTGCGGACCCATTGGGTCCGAGGCTTTCAGCCTACCCCCGCGTTACATTATCCAGCGGCTCGCCGGTGACCGGATAACCGTGGTCCTCGCCGATGCAGAGCCAGGGCCTGCCCTCGCGCTCCTCGATATGCGGTGAGACGATCCGCACCGGGAGAGCCACCGCATGGGCGCGCGCTTCGTCATAACTGGTGAATTGCGCCAGCCGCTCGAGATTGCGGCGCGTCGGAAAGATCACCTTGATGTCACCCTTGGCTGCCGCATTGAGCGCACCTTGCGCAGTAGTCCAGAACAGGTGGGTGTTTTCCGACAGGTCAGCCTCGACATCGACTGCACCGGTGCCAAGGTTGGCGAGGTAGAAGCGCGTATCGTACACTCGCGGAATGCGCTCGTTCCTTGGGAACCAGCGTGCGAAAGGGGTGAGCTGCGAAAGATCCGGCGTCCAGCCAAACTCCTCCAGCACGGGAGCGAAAGTCCCCAGTTCGAGCAGGCGTGCGCGGGCCGCATGCGCCCTTTCGGCGTCGATCTCGCCTGAGAGGCCGATTGCGAGCCCGGTTTCTTCCAGCGTTTCGCGGATTACCGCGATTTGGTGCGCAGCCTCGTCAACATCGAGTTCTCCACCAAACTGCTCACCCAGCGTATAGTCCTGGGGATCGACCTTGCCGCCGGGAAACACCGCCATTCCGCCTGCAAAAACCATGGTTTTCGAACGGATCGTCATGAGGAGTTCGGGAGGCTGGCCATCCTCGCCATTGCGGAAAATCACAACGGTGGCGGCGGGGATGCCTTCGCGGGAAACTGGCTGAGTATCGTTCATCGCTGGTCTTGTGCCGGTAGCGGAGATGAATGCCAACTGCGAATGGACGGAAGGTGTCGGGAAAGCTTACAAATCGGCGGGGCGTGAAATTGCGTTAACCATCAAGTCCCGCAGAATTGCTGATACGGCCGGTTTTGGCACGGTGCATGCAGAGAATTGGGCAGACCTAGCAGTCTTCGAAAATGAGGTGGGGCCTTCCTGGTCTCCCGGTTCCACCTCCCCGAATACGAAAAACCGCCCCATCGGTACCCCGGGGCGGTTTTTTGTTGGATGGCAAGATCGCGCTCGCCCGGCGCTTGAGGGACTAAATCAAAACCGCCCTCAGGCAGCGAAGCGGTAGGGCGAGAAAATCACGCTTTGGCGACCTGCTTTTCGTCAAGCATCTGCTGGAGCTCGCCAGCTTCGAACATCTCCATCATGATGTCGCTGCCGCCGACGAACTCGCCCTTCACGTAGAGCTGCGGAATCGTTGGCCAGTCAGAGAACTCCTTGATCCCCTGGCGGACTTCCATGTCCTGCAGCACGTCCACGCTTTCATAAGCGATGCCGCAATGGTCGAGGATCGCCACCGCGCGGCTGGAGAAGCCGCATTGCGGGAAGAGCGGAGTGCCCTTCATGAACAGCACGACGTCGTTGTCACCGACGATGGAGGAAAGACGGGAGTTGATATCGGACATGGGCTTGTGAACCTGATTGAATGACTTGCTGGGGCCTAGGTGGGAACCGCCGTGGTCAGTTGCAAGGCGTGGAGTGCGCCGCCCATCCGGCCGCCCAGCGCGTCATAGACGAGCTTGTGCTGCTGAACGCGGGACTTGCCGGTGAACTGCGGTGCAGTGACTTTGGCGGCCCAATGATCGTCATCCCCTGCAAGATCGGTGAGTTCGATCCGGGCGCCCGGAAGCGCCTCTGTAACGAGGCGTTCGATCTCGCTGGCACTCATGGGCATTTCGGCAAATCTCCGATCTGGCCTTGTCGTCTCAGCTTTCGCTCATCAACTGGCGGCGAGCCTCGACGGACTTTTCGTCCAGCTTGGATCGGATGTCCGCTTCGCTGACATCGCAGCCAGCGGCCGTGAGATCGCCCAAAAGCTTGCGAATCACGTCCTCGTCACCCGCTTCCTCGAAATCGGCCTGCACCACAGCCTTGCGATAGGCATCGGTTTCCTCATCGGTGAGGTCCATCAGACCGGCCGCCCATTCGCCAAGCAGGCGATTGCGCCGCGCGGCGATCTTGAAAGCGTTTTCCTCGTCAAAGGCGAACTTGGCCTCTTCGGCGCGCTCGCGATCTCTAAAATCGGTCATTATGTCCTCTTGGGAAAAGATATTTTGCCAGAGATAGTCCGGGTCGGGCGGCGCGACAAGCACTGTTGGACCATGGTCGAAGAGTTCCGGCGTTATTCCATCGTGACGACGAGCTTGCCCACCGCCTGGCGGCTTTCCAGCTTTGCAATGGCATCGCCGCCGCGTTCGAGCGGGAAAGTTTCCGACACGAGCGGGTCGATCTTGCCGTCTTTCATCATCTGGAACAGCTCATCCACCTGCTGGCGGAATTTGACAGGTTCGCGCGCGGTGAAGGCACCCCAGAAGACGCCGCAAATGTCGCAGCTCTTGAGCAGGGTCAGGTTGAGGGGCATCTTCGCTATGCCTGCGGGGAAGCCGACCACGAGGAACTTTCCTTCCCATGCGATCGAACGCAGCGCAGGCTCCGAATATTGCCCGCCGACAATGTCATAGACGATGTTGGCGCCGTCGGGTCCGCAAGCCGCCTTGAAGGCGTTGGCAAGCGCCTTGGACGCATCCTTGTCCATCTCGCCCTTGGGATAGATCACGACTTCGTCGGCCCCGGCCTTGCGCGCGATTTCGCCTTTCTCCTCGGATGAAACGGCGGCGACCACGCGCGCACCGAATGCCTTGGATAGCTCAACGGCAGAAAGACCTACACCGCCAGCCGCGCCGAGCACCAGCACGGTGTCGCCAGCCTTGATGTGCCCGCGGTCCTTCAGCCCGTGGATCGTGGTGCCATAGGTCATGAGCAGCGAAGCGGCCTTTTCCAATGGCACTCCATCGGGGACGGGGAACATGCGCCCGGCGGAAACGACGACCTTTTCGGCCAGCCCGCCATTGCCAATTCCGGCCATGACCTTGTCGCCTGGCTTGAAGCCTTCGACGCCTTCGCCAACCGCTTCGACTACGCCTGCGATCTCTCCGCCCGGCGAATAGGGACGCTCGGGCTTGAACTGATAGAGGTCGCGGATCATCAGCGTATCCGGAAAATTGATCGCGCAGGCCTTCACATCGACCAGCACCTCGCCCTTGCCGGGGGATGGGACATCCACCTCGTCAAGCGTAAGTGTATCCGGCCCGCCAATTGCGTGCGTGCGAAGTGCCTTCATGCTGCTTTCTCCGTTCCCTTGGTCAGCCATGGAAGTTTCTCTTCCCGGCTTTTTTCATGATTCGAGATGGCGTCGCCGCGCTCGAGCGTCAGGCCGATCTCATCGAGGCCGTTCATCAGGCAATGCTTGCGGAAGGGGTCGATCTCGAAAGTGAATCGATCCTGGAACGGCGTCGTAACCGTCTGGTTCTCCAGATCGATCGTGATTTCTTCTTCCTCGGCGACTTCCAGCAAGCGGTCAATCTGCTCTTGCGGAAGGACCACTGTTAGGATGCCGTTCTTGAAGGCATTGCCGGAAAAAATGTCCGAATAGCTGGGTGCAATGACCGCCTTGATGCCCAGATCAAGCAGTGCCCATGCGGCATGTTCGCGGCTGGAACCGCAGCCGAAATTGTCGCCCGCGATCAGGATGGGCGATCCGGCATAGCGCTCATCATCGAAGACATTGCCTTCCTGTGCGCGGATGGTTTCGAAAGCGCCCTGTCCCAGGCCTTCGCGGCTGATAGTCTTGAGCCAGCCCGCCGGAATGATCACGTCGGTATCGACGTTCTTCGCGCCGAAGGGATAGGCGCGGCCTTCGATCTCGGACACTTTATCCATCAATCGGTTTCCGGGTTCTCGCCGCTTGGCGGCACGGGCGTTTCGGCCTTCTTTTCCTTGCGCTTGCTGGCATAGAGCAGCGCGGCGGCGATGGCGGCTGAACCGATTGCGGCGGCGCCCAGTGCAGCTTTTCCTTTGATATTCTTGGTCATGATTACCTCATTGGGGAGGGCGTTGAGTGATGACAAGCCTTTGCAGGTATCGATGGCATTTTCGCGGCGGTCAGAAGAACGCGTCAACGCCGAGAGCGCCAGGCGGGCGCCGCGCTCCGGCCTTGCTTTTGCCGTCCCAGCTTCGACCGTCCATGAACCGTGCCTCGATCCCGGCCAATTCGTCGGGATCGAACAGGCGCATATTGACCCCGGTAAGGTCGCGCTTGTCGCCAGGTAGCAATGTCCACCGGATGGTGCTGCCGCAACTTGGGCAGAATTGCACCGCAATCGCCGGATCGGGCCTGTCTTCGCGGGTGTAGGCCCTGGTCTCGCCAGACACCCTGACGTCCGCGACCGGGTAGTAGGACCAGGTCGCGCCAACGCGCGCGCAAAGCGAGCAGTCGCAGAAATTGACATATTCCGGTCGCGGCACTTCCACCGTCACTTGCCCGCAGACGCAGCTCGCCTTCATTGCTCCAGCTCGCGCACATCGGCCAGCTTTCCGGCCACCGCCGCTGCCGCAGCCATGGCTGGCGAAACGAGGTGGGTGCGTGCACCGGGGCCCTGGCGGCCGACGAAGTTGCGGTTCGAGGTGGAAGCGCAGCGTTCGCCGCTCGGAACCTTGTCCGGGTTCATGCCCAGGCAGGCGGAGCAGCCGGGCTCGCGCCATTCGAATCCGGCATCAGTGAAGATCTTGTCCAGCCCTTCTTTCTCGGCCTGAGCTTTTACCAGCCCCGATCCGGGGACGACGATGGCCCAATGCACATTGGGTGCCTTTGTGCGCCCTTTCAGGACCGCTGCGGCAGCGCGCAAATCCTCGATCCGGCTGTTGGTGCAGCTACCGATGAAGATGTTTTCGACCGGAATGTCCTTCATCGCCGTGCCGGGCGTGAGGCCCATATAGTCGAGGCTCTTCTGCGCGGCCTGCTGTTTTGACGGATCGGCGAAGCTATCGGGCGAGGGCACGTTGCCGCCGATCGGGACCACGTCTTCAGGGCTTGTGCCCCAGGTAACCGTCGGCTCGACGGTGCGGGCGTCGATCACCACCGACTTGTCGAAACGAGCGCCTTCGTCGGTCCTGAGGCTGCGCCACCAGGCGAGTGCCTTGTCCCACTCCTCGCCGGTGGGGGCGTAGGGTCGGCCCTTGAGATAGTTGAATGTGATTTCGTCGGGCGCGATCAGACCTGCGCGCGCGCCGCCCTCGATACTCATATTGCACACGGTCAGCCGTTCCTCGACGCTCATCGCTTCGAACACGGGGCCGCGATATTCGATCACATGTCCGGTGCCGCCTGCCGCGCCGATCACGCCGATGATGTGCAGGATCAGGTCCTTCGCAGTGACGCCGGGGCCAAGCTCGCCTTCGACCCGCACTTCCATGCTCTTCGACTGCTTGAGCAGCAGGGTCTGCGTCGCAAGCACATGTTCGACCTCGCTCGTTCCGATCCCGAATGCCAATGCGCCAAGCCCGCCGTGGCAGGCGGTGTGCGAATCCCCGCAGACGATGGTCGCACCGGGGAGCGAAAAGCCCTGCTCGGGCCCCACGACATGGACGATGCCCTGCGCCTCGGCCGTTGCGTCGATGTAACGGATGCCGAACTCGGGCGCGTTCGTTTCCAGCGCTTCGAGCTGGGCGGCGCTTTGTGGATCGGCGATGGGCAGACGGTTGCCCGCTGCGTCGAGCCGCGAGGTGGTAGGCAGATTGTGATCGGGTACGGCCAGTGTCAGCTCCGGCCGCCGGACCTTGCGGCCCGTGAGGCGCAGCGCCTCGAAAGCCTGCGGGCTGGTCACTTCGTGAACCAGGTGACGATCAATATAGATCAGGCTGGTGCCATCGTCGCGCGTCTCGACGACGTGGGAGTCCCAGATTTTCTCGTAAAGCGTGCGGGGTTTGCTTGCCATGACACTTCGCCTAGGCCGCCCGCACCCGAGGGACAAGATGGGAAATCTTGGTCAGCTTATAGCTCCAGGCTGGCTGGCGCCTGGACGTTTCATATCTTGAGATCGCCCAGGCGGTGGATCCAGACCGTGAGGCTATCGCGCACCACCCGCAAGCCATACGAAATCCGTGAATTGCACGGTCATTGAATTGCAAGCCTTTCGCGCCTAACTGACAAGAATGTCAGCAACTGCATTCTCTTTCCCGATCAAGGTTCACCCCGACGATATCGACTTCATGGGCCATGTGAACAATGCCCGTTACCTCAATTGGGTTCAGGATGCTGTGCTGGCCCACTGGCGGAAACTTGCCCCTGCGGATGAAGTGGCGAGCAAGGCATGGGTCGCGCTGAAGCACGAGATTACCTATCGCAGGCCCGCGTTCCTTGAGGACGATGTGATTGCGCGGACCGTGCTCGAACATTTCAAGGGCGCGCGCGCATTCTATCGCACGGTGATTTCGCGCGGCGAGGAAGTGCTGGCCGAAGTGCAATCGAGCTGGTGCTGCATCGATGCCGAGACGCTGCGTCCGGCGCGGATCGGAGAGCATCTGCGCGAGTTCTTTTTCCCCGAGGCCGAATAGCCTATAATCGGGGCATGGACTGGATCCTGCCCGCCCTGATCGTCATTGCCGCCGTTATCACCATGGAATGGGTCGCATGGGCGAGCCACAAATACATCATGCACGGCTTCGGCTGGGCCTGGCATCGCGATCATCACGAACCGCATCAAAATACTTTCGAAAAGAATGATCGCTTCGCGTTGGTCGGCGCGGCGATGAGCATTTCCCTGTTCGCGCTGGGATCGCCCATGGTGTTGGGGGAGGGGGCGTGGTGGCCGGGAACATGGCTCGGCCTGGGCGTCCTGATTTACGGGATCATTTACACGCTGGTGCATGACGGTCTGGTCCACCAGCGCTATTTTCGCTGGGTACCGCGGAGCGGCTATGCAAAGCGGCTGGTGCAGGCCCACAAGCTCCACCATGCGACAGTGGGCAAGGAGGGCGGGGTCAGCTTCGGCTTTGTCTTTGCGCGCGATCCGGTCCGGCTCAAGGCCGAACTAAAGGCCCAGCGCGATGCGGGACTGCTCGAATCGCTCCCGGACACGCCGGAAAGCCTGCCGCGGGAGCGCTGAGTCACTCATTCCGCGTTGCGATCCAGCCTCCGCAGGTCACCAGCACTGCTAGCGAAATATACACCCAGGGCGCGCCCAGTGTCAGCCATGTGAACAACACGCCAGCGGACATGGCGGTGATAGCGGCCAGCTTGGCCGGGCGGCGGATCACGCGCCGCTCGCGCCAATCGGCGATCTGCGGGCCCCAGTTTGGGTGGTCGAGGATCTTCTGTTCCCACGCCGGATTGCTGCGGGCAAAAAAGAACACCGCCAGCAGCAGGAAAGGCACGGTCGGCATGATCGGAAGCGCGGCGCCGATTGCGCCGAGTCCTACGCTGGCGAGGCCGAGCGCACGATAGACCGACCGCTTCATCTTAGCCGGCGGCGATCCGCGCCGCATGTTCCTTCACCAGCGCGATCATGTTGGGTACGCCTTGCGTACGGTTAGACGAGAGCTGGTTCCTCAGATCGAAGGGCTCGAGCGCGGTGGTGATATCCATTTCTGCAACCTCGGCGGCTGGCCGGTCCTGCACGGCGGAAATGACCAGCGCGACGATCCCCTTGGTGATCGCCGCATTGCTGTCTGCCAGGAAATGAAGCGTCCCACCCTCTCCGGTCGGATAGACCCATACGCTGGCCGAACAGCCGCGCACCAGTGTGGCGTCGGTCTTGAGCGCATCGGGCATGGGGTCGAGCTCGCGGCCCAGCTCAATCAGCAGGCGATAGCGTTCGTCGCCTTCAAGGAACTCATATTCTTCAAGGATGTCGGGAAGTGCTCTCACAAAAACTCCGTTCGCCCTGAGCCTGTCGAAGGGCCGTTCTTCGCCTCTGACGCTTCACTAGTAGAAAGTGCGATGCTTCGACTAGCTCAGCATGAACGGAAGATGGGCAGATATTTTTGCAATTCCACCTTTAAAAATCGCGTGTGCCTCAGCGGCTCTCTTAGCCGCCCAGGCCGCCTTCACGCGTGAAGGCATAGTAGATGACATAGAACCAGCTGAATATGCCGTGGATCGCCGCCCAGACGATCGATTTGTGCAGGCTCCACGAAATGGCGACGGCAATGGCGCTGCCAAGACCGATTCCGGCGGTTGTGGCGTGGCCGCCGGTGCCGCTCACAAGTCCACTCCGCTGGCGATGGCTTCAAGCTTCTTGATCCGCTCCTTGAGGTCGGCCAGCTCTATCCGGGCTGCGCTTGCGCCCACGCCACCTTCGATCTCGCGCGGGGTCGCGTCGAGCTCGCGCTGCTTGAGCGCCAGCCAGCCCTGCCACCCTCTCAGTAGCACATATGCGGTCACGCACAGGCCGACCAGCGATGCGGCGGCAATGATGATCGTCGGTTCGAACATGTCCTTAATGTCCTCCTTTGACCTTTGTCCTCTTTGGGGTCCTCTCCGGGGCGCTTTTCCGGCTCTCTAGCTGCTCGACTTGTCGCGCAGGGCTTCGATTTCGGCGGCGATCCGCCGTGTTTCACTGGCATCGAGCGAGTTGCCGTCTGTAGCTATGCGCTCGAGCACCTGGATCCGTTCGCGCAGGCTTTCGACTTCGTTCTCCAGCTCTTTCTCGCGCGGGCTGGGCGGGGCTTCGCCGTGGCGATGTCTCAGTCTTCCGCCGCCGTGGCTCCGTGCACGCATCACGCCAGCGATGGCCGAAATGAGAACGATCAATACGACTGCAGTGGCCCAGCTCATCGCGCCGCCTCCCGGGTGCTCCCGATCGCATCAAGCTCCTGCAAATCGCGCAGTTCCTCGATCTGGCGGGCCAAATCGTCCCTGCCATCGGTAGCAATGCGTTCGAGCACGCGGACGCGTTCCTCCAGCTTGCGGTAGGCTTCGCTGGTCGCGCCACTCCCTTGCTTGGCTTCCTCTGTTCGGGCCAGCAGTTCCAGTTTGCGCTCCTCGTGGTCGACCACACGGCGATGGATCTTCTGCGCCATCGAAAATGCCATCGAGGAAAGGACCAGAATGAATCCGAATATTACAAGCAGTTCGAGGTCCATCAGTTTACCTCCCCTTCCCTGCGGGCTTCACGCAGGCGGTCAATTTCGTGAGTCAGTTGGTATCCGCTGTCGGTCACGATCCGTTCGACATTGGCCAGGCGATCCTTCATCGAACCGAGTTCGGCGCGTAGCTGGGCATTTTCCTGCGTCAGCAGTTTTACGCGCTCCTCTGCCTCGGTGCTCTTGGGGTAGACCGCCTTTCCCCAGCTGTTTTCAAGCGGGTATCCATGCTTCACCCTGATCCAGGTGTTGACAACCCAGGCGAGGGAAATGGCAGTTATCGGTACCGCCAGGATAGGGGCGATCGATGCGAACGTCGTGAATATCTCTGCCATCACGCGCGCTCCTGAGTTTTGATGTCGAGCGGGACGCCGCTACCTTCGTCGACACGGCGCGTGTCACGCAGAGCCTCGATCTGGGTGGCAATGTCGTAACCGCGATCGGTGACGATGCGCTCGAGCACCTGGACGCGATCTTCGAGCCGTTGGATATGGCTGGCGTATTGCGCGGCTTTCTCCGCAGTAGTTGCAGCAGTCACACTGACCTGCATCTGCGCGACTTTTTCTTTGTGCTTTGCCCAGATCGCAACCATTGGAATGGTGCATCCAAAGATAATTGCGACGATAGGTATCAGTTCACCCATTTGATAATCCCCCAATCTGGTTTCAGCGAAGCCGTTCGATTTCGGCGGTCAGGCGCGGATTGCTCGAGACGTAATAGGTCTCGACATCGGCCAGCCGGCGATCGACGTCGCGGAAGCGGGCGCGGATTTCGCGCGCGGTACGCTTCGGGCTCTGGCGAACACGCTGCCAGTATTTGGTCTCTTCGGGGTCGCCGTAGAGATGTGCGGGCTTCTTGTTCAGCAGGATGCCAGCGAGGAAATAGCCGGGTATGACCAGCGGAGCTGCACCCATCAAGGTCAGCGCGATCGCCCCCAGCCGGACCCACAGGACGTTGACGCCGGTATAGTCAGCGATGCCCGAGCAGACACCCATCAGCTTGGCATTGTATTTGTCGCGATAGAGCGTGGTGCGGGGGCTATTCATCGTGCGCTTCCTTTCTTTTCGGCAATCAGGCTTTCGAGTTCGCGGAGCTGCTGATTGTCGACTTCGCTGTCGTGCATCAGGCGCTTGGGCTGGAAATCGGGGTTGTCGCTGGCGACCAGGCGCTCGACTGTGTCCATCCGCTCGTCGAGGCGGCGGGCAAGCTGGTAAAGTTCGTCCAGCAGCACTTCGTCATCGCTGGTGATGGTTGCGGCGGTTTTCCAACGGGTGATGTAGTGCAGGATCAGCCAGGGAAGCCCAATCACCACGATGGCAACGATAATTCCTTCTTCCACGGCTTAGTCCTCCTGTGATTTCTTGCCTGGGGCGCTATCTTTGCCCAGCGCCTTCTTCATCTGTTCAAGTTCGTCATCGATCGCATCGGCGCCTTCGAGTGCGGCGATCTCGTCGGCCAGGCTCGGCTTGCCCGACTGGTCGGCAATGCTCAGCGCTTCGGCGCGGCCTTCGGCGTAATCGACCCGGCGTTCGAGCTGGTCGAAACGCGCCAGCGCCTCGTCGGTGCGTTCGGTGCTCATCAGAGTGCGCAGCTTGACGCGGTTCTCCGCGCTTTCGAGCCGTGCGGCGATGGCCGTCTGGCGGCTGCGGGCTTCGCGCAGGCGGTGCTGCAGCTTCTGAATGTCTTCCTCATAGGCTCGCAGAGCATCGTCAAGCACGGCGATCTCCTGCTTAAGCTGGTCGGCCATGTCGGCCGCCTTCTTCTTTTCGACCAGCGCCGCACGGGCGAGATCTTCGCGATCCTTGCTGAGCGCGAGCTGCGCCTTGTCCGCCCAATCGGCCTGGAGCTTGTCCAGCTTGACTGTGTGGCGGTGCATTTCCTTCTGGTCCGCGATCGTGCGCGCCGCACTTGCCCGCACTTCCACCAGCGTCTCCTCCATCTCGAGGATGATCATGCGGATCATCTTGGCCGGATCATCGGCCTTGTCGAGCATGTCGTTGAAATTGGCGGCAATGATATCGCGGGTACGGCTGAAAATGCCCATGAAGGCTACTCCATTGAAGAAATTGTCAGAGTCACGATCGCGGCCCTGGTCGCGGGAGCGGGTTTCGGTCGGCGTCGGGGACTGGCGCAGCCGCTCGATCTCGGCATCGAGGCGCGACATGCGCCGCGGCTTTGCGTCGCCCGACTTCGACCCTGAAGGGGTTTGGGCCGGAGCATCGGCGCTGCGACTGGAATGAGCGCCGCCGGGGTTACTCACACCTGAGTTCTTCAGGGGGGGGACTGAGCGCTCCGGCCCAAAGGGGGTATTCTTTGTCGGCTTGGTCATGCGACCTGGACCACGTGATGCTGGGAGGCAGCGGCAAACGCCGGTGTGGCTTGCATTTGCGTGGACAGCGCCACGAATGCAGCCATCGCCGCGATGCTGGCCATTGCAGCCTGTCCCAGCTTGCTCTGGAAAAAGCGGCGGTTGTACATGGTTTATTACCTCCATTGCGTTTCGTTCATTGTCTAGCAATCTGCGTGCCAAACCTGAAAAAGAACGTAAATACAGGTAATTATGAGTTTTCCGCAATTGAACGATTGGTTTCCCTTGCCAAGAATTGGGAATTTTCACTATAGATTGGTGCATGGAGCGGGATAACCAATTCATTGGCCAATCTGGTGCCTTTCTCGATGCGGTCGAGCGGGCATCGCGCGCCGCGCCGATGAGCCGCCCGGTGCTGGTGATCGGAGAGCGCGGGACAGGTAAGGAACTGATCGCCGAGCGCCTCCATCGCCTCTCGAGCCGCTGGGATGAGCCGCTCGTCATCATGAACTGCGCGGCGCTGCCAGAGACGCTGATCGAGGCCGAATTGTTCGGCCACGAAGCGGGAGCCTTCACAGGTGCTACCAAAGCGCGCGCCGGAAGGTTTGAGGAAGCCGACAGAGGCACGTTATTTCTCGACGAACTGGCTACGCTGTCGATGGGGGCGCAGGAAAGGCTGCTGCGCGCGGTCGAATATGGCGAAGTGACGCGGATCGGATCTTCGCGACCGATCCGGGTCAACGTCCGCATTGTCGCAGCCACCAATGACGATCTTCCGGCATTGGCCGAACGGGGCGAGTTTCGTGCCGACCTGCTCGACCGGCTGTGCTTCGAGGTTATCACCCTTCCGCCGCTGCGCGTGCGCGAAGGCGATGTGGATGTGCTGGCTGACTATTTCGGGCGACGTATGGCCGCCGAATTGCACTGGGAGGCCTGGCCTGGTTTTGCCGACCATGTGCGGCGCCAGCTTGATGATTATGCCTGGCCGGGCAATGTCCGCGAACTCCGCAATGTCGTCGAGCGCGCGGTCTATCGTTGGGACAATTGGAATGAGCCAATCGGTCATGTCCAGTTTGATCCTTTCGACAGTCCGTGGAAGCCATTCATTCCCAGCTTTCGCAAGCCGGAAATCGGCCAGCAGGCCTCGACCGCTCCGGCTGCGTCGACATTGGTGCCAGATTACGACCAGATCGATGATCTGCGCGCCGCCGTGGACGAGCATGAGCGCAACATTGTGGAACATGCGCTGGGCAAGCATCGCTGGAACCAGCGCCAGACCGCCAAGGCGCTGGGGCTGACCTATGACCAGTTGCGCCATTGCATCAAGAAACACGGGCTGAGCGAATGAGGGGTGGTCAGCTTCGCATAGCGGCGTTCCTGTTCGTGACGTTGCTCCTCGCCGGCTTGGCCGTGTGGATCAACCTCTATGCATCCGACGAAGCGGATAGGATCGTTGCCCAGGCGCCGGATACGCAACCTGTCGCTGAAGCCCCCCCCGAGGAAGAAATCGATGCCGAAGCCTGTGCGCAGGCGCAGCAGGAATATCAGAAGTACTGGGATGAAAGCATCGATAACCCTGATGACCAATCTTATGAGGAAAAGCTGGAGGTTGCGTTGACCGATGTCGTCGAGAACTGCGGTTCGGCCTGAAATGTGCAATTAGAGCCGTTTGGGACTGAAATTGTCGCAGCGGAGGACGCATTTGGCAGATCGCTTGACCTCGGTACTGTCTATCCCGCAAGATGCACATATTATCCATTTTCAGCAGGAATGAATGTTCATGAGCATTTAGTCTTGTTGTTCGAGGATTTGGGTACTCCGACCGGGGAAGGGACAATCCTATGAAAATCAAGCCAAATTATCGCACCGCATTGCTTGTTGCTGTGCCGGCATTCGCCCTGGTGGCGACAGTGGCCGACGCACGCCATCAATGGGGCAAATATGAATGGGCCTATGATGGCACGGAAATTGCCAAGACTGTGGTCGACAACACGGATGGTGATTGGGGGCCTCGTGTCGCCATCGCCAATGCCGACTGGAATGAGTCGAGCAGGATCCAATCTCCCCTGACGGGTGGCAACAATGGCAATTGCGATTTCATTACAAACCAGATTCACGTCTGCAACGACGATTACGGCGCATCGGGCTGGCTCGGCATTGCGAGCATTTCGATCAACGGGAACGAGATCGTTGCGGGCACGACGAAGCTGAATGACTACTATTTCGCCCAACCGCAGTACAATACGGAAAGCTGGAAGCAGCTCGTGACCTGCCAGGAAATCGGCCACGATTATGGTCTCGCTCACCAGAACGAGAACTTCATGACGGACCGTACGACCTCTTGCATGGAATATACGAGCTGGCCTGAAGGGAACGAGCATCCCGACCAGCACGACTATGACGAACTAGAATCCATCTACACGACCGGCGGCGGCGGTGGTGGCGGCGGCAAGGGCGGTGGCAATGGCGGCGGCGGTGGTGGCGGTCCCAAGGGCAAGCCGGTCATGCTCCCGTCCGTTGGAAACACGCCGAGCGACTGGGGCAAGCCGGTCAAGAGCCTGCCCAATGGCAAGCCATTCGTATTCGAGCGGGACATGGGCAGCTATCGCGTAGTTACGCATGTGACCTGGACGATCGAAGAAGCTGGCGAGCAGGGCACCCCGCGCCGGCACAGCGGCGATCATCACTTCGACTGACAGGTTTTTGATCAGATGAAAGATCGGGGGCTCCGATAGCGGGGCCCCTTTTCTTTGTACCGATCCGTAGAGTCGATTGCCGCTTGTTTTTGCCGGAGGGTGCGCCTACATAGCCGCCATCCCGACATTGTCGATACAAGGTTTGGATGCTGGCGCCGCGAGGGGCCGGCCCGAAAGGCCTTTTCTGCAATGCCGCACGCAACGGAGAGCAAATGGCGGATATCGCGCGCCTGAATGAAGTGATCGAGCCCGAGGCAAATGCCCTGGGTTTCGAACTCGTGCGCGTGAAGATGATGCCATCCGAGGCCGGTGATGGCGGCCAGGCTCTGCAGATCATGGCGGAGGACCCTGCGACCGGTCAGCTCATCATCGATCAATGCGCCGCGCTCAGCCGCCGCGTATCGGAAAAGATCGACGAACTCGAAGAGCAGGGCGAAGTTCTGGTCGAAGGTGCCTATCACCTCGAAGTGAGTTCGCCGGGCATTGACCGTCCGCTTACTCGCGAGAAGGATTTCGCCAATTGGGCGGGGCACGAAGCGCGGATCGTGATGGTGAAGGGCTTCGATGGGCGGCGCACTTACAAGGGCCTGCTCAAGGGCATCGATGGCGACATGGTGACCATTGAAGACAATAAGGCAGGCGAAGTTGCGCTTGACCGCAATCAGTTCCATTCGGCGAAACTTGTCTTGACCGATGAGCTTATCGCCGCCACCCAGCCGCTCGACGCGAGCGGTGCAGACGAACTCGTAGAAGAAGAGAAGGCAGACGACTGATGGCCAGTGCCATTTCCGCCAACAAGGCTGAACTGCTAGCGATTGCCAATGCGGTCGCTTCGGAAAAGATGATCGACAAGGCGATCGTCATCGAAGCGATGGAAGAGGCGATTCAGAAAAGCGCCCGCAACCGCTATGGTGCGGAAAACGACATTCGGGCCAAGCTCGATCCCGACACGGGCGATCTGCGCCTGTGGCGTGTCGTCGAGGTTGTTGAAGAGGTCGAGGACTACTTCAAGCAGGTCGATCTCAAGGCCGCACAGAAACTCGATGCCGATGCCAAGCTGGGCGACTTCATCGTTGATCCGCTGCCGCCGGTCGATCTGGGCCGCATCGACGCGCAGAGCGCCAAGCAGGTGATCTTCCAGAAGGTCCGCGATGCGGAACGTGAACGCCAGTTCGAAGAGTTCAAGGATCGCGCGGGCGAAGTCATCACCGGCGTTATCAAATCGGTCGAGTTCGGCCATGTGATCGTCAATCTCGGCCGGGCCGAAGGCGTCATCCGTCGTGACCAGCAAATTCCGCGCGAAGCCGCCCGTGTGGGCGAGCGTGTGCGTGCGCTCATCACCAAGGTAGAGCGCAACAATCGCGGTCCGCAGATTTTCCTCAGCCGCGCGCATCCCGATTTCATGCGCAAGCTGTTCGCGCAGGAAGTGCCCGAGATTTACGATGGTATCATCGAGATCAAGGCCGCGGCTCGCGATCCCGGCAGCCGCGCCAAGATCGGCGTCATCAGCCACGATAGCTCGATCGATCCGGTCGGCGCCTGCGTCGGCATGAAGGGCAGCCGTGTGCAAGCCGTCGTGCAGGAACTGCAGGGCGAAAAGATCGACATCATTCCCTGGTCGGAAGATACGGCGACCTTCGTCGTCAACGCGCTGCAGCCCGCCACCGTCAGCCGCGTGGTTCTCGACGAAGACGAAACGCGCATCGAAGTTGTTGTGCCCGATGACCAGCTTTCGCTGGCGATCGGTCGCCGCGGGCAGAACGTGCGCCTCGCCAGCCAGCTCACCGGTCACCAGATCGATATCATGACCGAAGAAGAAGCGAGCGAGAAGCGCAGCAAGGAGTTCGCTGAACGCTCCAAGATGTTCGAGGAAGAGCTCGACGTCGATGAGACGCTCAGCCAGTTGCTGGTGGCCGAAGGCTTCGCCGAACTGGAAGAAGTCGCCTATGTCGAACTGGCCGAGCTGGCCAGCATCGAAGGCTTCGACGAAGAACTGGCCGAAGAGCTCCAGTCGCGTGCGATCGAGGCGCTTGAGCGTCAGGAAGGGACCTATCGCGAAGAGCGTCGTGCACTGGGCGTTGAAGACGATCTCGCTGAAATGCCGCATCTGAGCGAAGCCATGCTGGTGACGTTGGGCAAGGCGGGCATCAAGACTCTCGACGATCTGGCCGATCTCGCCACCGACGAGCTGATTGCCAAGAAGCGTGAAGCACCGCGCCGCCGCAACAATGCGGATGGCCCGCCGATGCGTCGTCCGCAGCGCCAGGAAGACAAGGGCGGTGTGCTGGGCGAATATGGTCTTAGCGAAGAGCAGGGCAACGAGATCATCATGGCTGCCCGTGCTCATTGGTTCGAGGACGAGGAGCCGGCAGCAGCCGAAGCTCCGGCCGGCGAGCCCGAAACCCAGGAGGCCGCCGATGCGGACTCCGAACAATGAGCGCCTGACGCCAGACATCGCTGAAGCACCCAAGGCACGGACATCTTCCGAGCCCGACAGGTCCTGTTCGAACGGCAAATCGCCGGAGCGTCGCTGCATCCTCACGGGGAAGAATGGGTCGCGCGATTCATTGCTGCGCCTCGCGATTTCTCCTGCAGGGGATGTGCTTCCCGATCCCGCTGCCAAGGCTCCCGGCCGCGGTGCCTGGATCGGCGTGACCCGTGCCGAGCTTGAAACCGCGCTTGCGAAAGGCCATTTGAGGGGCGCGTTGGCGCGCGCCTTCAAGGGTGCCCCACTTTCGATCCCCGAGGATCTTCCTCAGATGATCGAAACGGCATTGATGCGCAGCTTCAAGGACCGGCTCGGGTTGGAAATGCGCGCGGGCAAGCTTGCCCTCGGGTCTGACCGGATCGCCGAACAGGCCAGGATGGGCCGTGTGGCCCTGTTGCTGCACGCTGCCGACAGCGGCGAAGACGGGCGCAAGAAGCTCGATCAGGCCTGGCGCGTTGGCCAGGATCTGGAAGGCAGCGGTGAACGCGGTTTGGTCTTGCCTCTGGACCGGGCGGCTTTGTCTGTGGCATTGGGCCGCGACAATGTCGTCCATCTGGGCGTGATGGGCCATGGAGCCGATGATGCGGCACCCGAACGGGTCGGGAAGGCGCTGGCGCGCCTGCTGCACTATCTGGGGGTTGCCAAACCCGGTGATTGCGATGGGGTTCCGCCTTTGGCGGGCCCTGTGGACGATGAATTGAATGCGTGAAGGAATAGCGAGCTAAATGAGCGACGAAGAAAACAAACCTGCCCGTAAACCGCTTGGCCTCAAGCGTGCGGTCGATGCTGGAGAGGTCAAGCAGACCTTCAGCCATGGCCGCACCAACAAGGTTGCGGTCGAGGTCAAGCGCCGCCGCAAGCTCGTGAAGCCGGGCGAGGAGCCTGCGGCTCCTCCTCCGCCTCCGCCTCCACCCCCGGTGGTCGAGGAGAAGCCTGCGCCGGCACCCAAGAAGAAGCCTGCTGCGCCTGCAGAGACCCCGCAGGAACGCGTCGCACGCCTTCAGCGCGAGGCCGAAGAAGAGCGCCTGCGTCTGGCGGAAGAAGCGCGCAAGCGCGACGATCAGGCTGCGAAAAAGGCTGCCGAGGACGAGAAGAAGCGCGCCGAAGAAAATCGCGCTCAGGAAAAGCGGGCCGAAGTAGAGGCCGAGCAGCGCAAGGTGGAAGAAGCGCAGGCGGCATCCAAGGCGGAAGCGGAACCAGAACCCGCTGCTTCCAAGGAAGCGAAAGAAGCGGGTACCCCAACTCCTTCTCCGCGCAAGTTCACGCCGGTTGCCCGACCTGAGCCGAAGAAGCCGGAAAAGAAGAAGAAGGAAGAAAAGCCCGGACGCGGCGGCGCACCAGCTGGCGAACGCCCCGACAAGCGGCGTTCCGGCAAGCTCACCGTTTCGCGTGCGCTCAACGAGGATGAGGGCCGTCGCGCACGCTCGCTCGCCGCGCTCAAGCGTGCGCGTGAGAAGGAGCGCCGTTCACAGGGTGGACCGTCCAAGCCGCGCGAGAAGCAGGTGCGCGACGTGGTCGTTCCCGAAGCAATCACGGTTCAGGAGCTTGCCAACCGCATGGCGGAAAAGGGCGCCGACCTGGTGAAGGCGCTGTTCAATATGGGCATGATGGTGACCGTTAACCAGACGATCGACGCCGATACGGCCGAGCTGCTGGTTGAAGAATTCGGTCATAATATCAAGCGTGTATCCGAAAGCGATGTCGACATCTCGACCGAAGAGGATGTCGATCCGGAAGAAACGCTGGAATCGCGCCCGCCTGTCGTCACGATCATGGGCCATGTCGATCACGGCAAGACCAGTCTGCTCGACGCGTTGCGCGGAACCGATGTGACCAAGGGCGAAGCCGGTGGCATCACCCAGCATATCGGCGCCTACCAGATTACCACCAAGGGATCGGGCAAGGACAAGGGACACAAGATCACCTTCCTCGATACGCCGGGGCACGAGGCATTCACAGAAATGCGCGCGCGCGGTGCGAATGTGACCGATATCGTGGTGCTGGTGGTTGCGGCGGACGATGGAATCATGCCGCAGACGATCGAAGCCATCAATCACACCAAGGCTGCGGGCGTCCCGATGATCGTCGCGATCAACAAGTGCGACAAGCCTGAGGCCGCCCCGGACAATATCCGCAACCGGCTGCTTGAACACGAGGTGATCGTGGAGAAGATGTCGGGCGACGTGCAGGATGTGGAAGTTTCCGCGACCAAGGGCACCGGGCTCGATGATCTGATCGAGAAGATCCTGCTTCAGGCCGAATTGCTCGAACTCAAGGCACGGCCTGATCGCGATGCGGAAGCCACCGTGGTCGAGGCACAACTCGACAAGGGTCGCGGTCCGGTCGCGACCGTGCTGATCACGCGCGGCACGCTCAAGCGTGGCGATACCTTCGTTGTCGGTACCGAGAGCGGGCGCGTGCGCGCTCTGATCGATGACAAGGGCAAGCAGGTGAAGGAAGCCGGCCCCTCCACGCCGGTCGAGGTCCTTGGCCTTGGCGGTGTGCCGGGTGCAGGCGACCAGCTTACCGTGGTCGAGAACGAACAGCGCGCCCGCGAAGTTGCCCAGTACCGCCAGGAAAAGGCGACCGAGCAGCGCACCGCGCTCGCCCCGACCAGCTTCGACACCATGTTCACCAACCTCCAGTCGAATGTCATCGAATGGCCTGTAGTTGTGAAGGCGGACGTGCAGGGTTCGGTCGAAGCGATCGTCAATGCGTTGCACAATCTCTCGAATGACGAGATCAAGGTTCGCGTGCTGCATGCCGGTGTAGGTGCAATCACTGAAACTGACGTGACTCTCGCCGCGGCGTCGAAGGCACCGATCATCGGCTTCAACGTGCGCCCCAATGCCAAGGCGCGCCAACTGGTCGACAAGGAAAAGGTCCGGATGATGTATTACGACGTCATCTATCACCTGACCGAGGAGATCGCGAAGGAAATGGCGGGCGAGCTGGGTCCGGAGCGGATCGAGCACGTTGTCGGCCGGGCCGAAGTCAAGCAGGTCTTCCCTGCGGGCAAGAAGGACAAGGCCGCCGGCCTCTTGGTGCTCGATGGGGTTATCCGCAAAGGCCTCCATGCCCGTCTCACGCGCGAGGATGTCATCGTTTCGGCGACCACCATCGCTTCGCTGCGGCGCTTCAAGGACGATGTGGACGAAGTCCGCGCCGGCCTCGAATGCGGTGTGGTGCTGGAAGACACCAACGATATCAAGGCAGGCGACAACCTCGAAGTCTTCGAAGTCGAGGAGCGTGAGCGGACGTTGTGATCTGGTGATGGGAGCGTTGTGGTGAGATGACCCGCTACGTCGCTCTCCTCGCCGGGATAAACGTCGGTGGTAATCGGCTGACAATGGCCGATTTGCGCGACGCGTTGGAACGCGAGGAATTCGAGGCAATCGAAACGGTCGTCGCCAGCGGCAACGTGCTGTTCGACCATGAGGAGCGGCCATCCGCCGGGCTTGCCGAGAAGCTCGCCTGGGTGGTCCGCGATCGCTTTGACATCGAGACATTCGCCATTGTGATGACGCGCGCGGAACTTGCCGCCGCTATCGCTGAGAACCCGTTTTCCGAAGATGGTGAGGAGAAGTTCGTCCACACCATATTCTTTATGGGTCAACCGGAGGCAGACGCGGTAGAGAATCTGATTCTAGACTATACTGGCAAGGGCAATGAGCGGATCGCCGCAGGCACAAATGCACTGCATGTCGACTATGTCGACGGAGCAGGAAACAGCAAGCTGACCGGCGATTTCATTGAACGGCGGCTTGGCATGAAGGGCACGGCGCGCAATATGCGCAGTATGAAACGCATTCTGGCCAAAATGGATGAGGAAGTCTGATGGCGCGCCAGCAATTCACACCCGAGCAGCATTCGGTTCGCGTCCTCAAGGTCAGCGAGCGGGTTCGCCATATCCTGAGCGAATTGCTTGCGCGGCAGGAAGTGCATGACGAGACCGTGAGCGCGGCCAATATCGCCGTTACAGAAGTGCGCATGACGCCTGATCTGCGCAATGCCACCGCCTATGTGAAGCCGCTGCTCGGCGCGGGCGAGGATGATATCGTCAAGGCGCTGCGGCAGAACACCGCCTATCTCCAGCGCGAAGTGGCCAAGCGGCTAGGCTTGAAATTCGCCCCCAAGCTCAAGTTTCGCGGCGACGAAAGCTTTGACGAAGCGGACCGGATCGAGCGACTGCTGCGCGATCCCAAGGTGGCGCGCGATCTGGGCGATGACTGATCGCAGTTGGCGATTGCGCACATTCCGTCCCGGCGATGTCGGCATGATCGGCGCGCGCCAGGCACTGCTCTATGCGCAAGAAAATGGCTGGGGTGCAGAGCTGGAAACGCTGATCTATGAAATCTGCGCGCGCTTTCTGCGCGAATTCAAGCCTGGCCGCGAACAATGCTGGGTCGCAGAACATGATGGGCAGATGCTGGGCGGAGTTATGCTGGTTGCGGAAGAGGGCGAGCCCGATACCGCGCGGCTGCGATTGCTCTATGTTGAACCGGCTGGACGCGGCATGGGCATCGGTGGTGCATTGGTACAGCAATGCACTGAATTTGCACGTGAAGCCGGATACAAACGTATTGTGCTGTGGACCCACGCCGTGCTCGACAGCGCGCGCAAAATCTATGCCGCAGAGGGTTTCCGTGTGACATCAACCGAAACGCAGGAAGAGTTCGGCAAGCCCGAAGTGAGCGAGCACTGGCTGCTCGAACTGTAACCCCTATTTGCTGGCGCCGAGCTGCGGTACCATTCGCGCCTTGAGCCTGATCGTCACCTTTTTGCCCACAATGAACCGATAGGCGGTCATGCCGTAGTCGCGGCGATCGATCTCCATCTCGCCGCTGAGCGTAATTGCCTGGCCTTGCGGCGCTTTGGTCGGCGGACGATCAAAGTCGACAAAAAGTTCTTCCTTACGCGTCACGCCGCGCGCGGTTAGCTTTCCTTCTACGCTGCCGTGGGTTGCATCGCGCATGGTCAGCTTGTGACCGACAAAATGGACAGTGGGATATTTCTCGACCCAGAAGAACTTCTCGCCGCGCAACCGCTTCAGCGTTACGCCATCAGGTGCGGTGAGGCGGGTAGCGTCGATGGTGACATCGACCAGCGCTTCGGACGGCTTGTCGGGCACTATCGTGACACGACCGCTCATTTTGGGGAAGCCGGCAGTTTTGCTGGCAAGGCCGAAGAATGCGACTTTGGCTGTGACGTCGCTGGAATCGGCGTCGAGCGTATAGCTGAGCGGGGCCGCTGCCATGAAGGCCAGCGCCAGGACCGGCAGCAGGAGCTTGCGTCCAGACAACATGCGACTCTCCATCGTGCCCCCGAAAGCCAACTATAACTCATTTGTGGAATATCGACGAGCGTGCTGGCCTAAATCCGCTCATTGGGCAAGGATGCTGCATGGCCAAGCTCTATTTCTACTACGCCAGCATGAATGCGGGTAAATCGACCACCCTGCTGCAGGCCGATTTCAACTATCGCGAGCGCGGGATGCATACCATGCTGTGGACCGCAGCGCTCGATGACCGTGGCGACGAAAAGGCGATTGAAAGCCGTATCGGGCTGGGCGCGGATGCCCACCGCTATCACTCCGGGACCGATTTGTGGGAAGATGTGACGGCGGCTCACAAGGTCGAGCCATTGGATTGCGTGTTGGTGGACGAGGCCCAGTTTCTCACCACGCAGCAGGTCTGGCAATTGGCGCGACTGGCCGATGAAGCCGGGATTCCGGTGCTTTGCTATGGACTGCGGACCGATTTCCAGGGCGAGCTCTTTCCCGGATCATCGGCATTGCTGGGCATTGCCGATGCGCTGGTCGAGCTCAAGGCGGTGTGCCATTGCGGGCGCAAGGCGACGATGAATCTGCGGGTGGACGAAAGCGGTGCCGCGGTTTCGGAAGGTGCCCAGACCGAGATCGGCGGAAACGACCGCTATGTCGCGCTGTGCCGCAAGCATTTTTCGGAAGCTCTGGCGGGATAGCTGCGGCGGGCCTATCTATCTGCAATGTCAGATACAGTTTCGCTTATAATCGTACTTGCCCCAGCGCTGATCGTGGCGATCGTGTTTCACGAGGTTGCTCATGGCCTGGTCGCCAGCTGGCTTGGCGATCCCACTGCGCGCGAGCAGAAGCGCCTCAGCCTCAATCCGCTGCGCCATGTCGATCCGGTCGGCACTCTGCTGGTGCCGGGCATGTTGGCGCTGGCCAGCGGACCGATCTTCGGCTGGGCCAAGCCTGTGCCGGTGGTAAAGCGGCGACTGCGCAACCCACGCTATGGCATGATGGCGGTCGCGGCGGCGGGGCCGGCAACGAACTTTGTACTGGCTGCCCTGGGAGCGATTGCGCTTGGGCTGCTTGCTCCAGCCTTGGCACCGGATGGCGCCGATGGGCCGGGATTGGTGACGCAGGGGCTGTTCTACTTTATCCTGATCAACATCTTCCTTGGCATGTTCAACCTGCTGCCAATCCCGCCTTTCGACGGTTCACATATCGTTGAGGGGCTGTTGCCGCGTCGCTATGTCCATCTCTACGAGAGGCTGCGCCCCTTCGGGATGCTGTTGTTCATGGGGCTTGTGTTGCTGACGTGGTTCGCACCGGGGCTGGGCGTACTCGAGAGCACGATCGGGCCGCCAGTCGATTGGGCGTTGCGGCAGTATCTCTCGCTGGCCGAGGCGGTCAGCGGCTAGCGAACCACTCCGTCACCTTGCGCTGGGCCGCTTTATCGAGATGCAGGCCCAGCTTGCTTCGCCGCCACAGGACATCCTCGGCAGAGCGCGCGAACTCCTCGCGCAGGAGATATTCCAACTCCGCCTCATAGAGGTCGCCGCCGAAATGCGCGCCAAGGTCTTCCAGTCCCCTGGCATTGCCTAGAACCCGGTCGATGCGCGTTCCGTATGCGCGCGCCAGCCGCAAAACGCCTTCAGGGCCGAACCAGGGATAGCTGGCCATGCATTCGGCAAAGAAGCTGTCGAAGCGGGCCGGATCGATGTCTCCGCCAGGGAGCGGGGTGTCGGCGGTCCATGCCTCGCCGCCTAGCCCGCCCAGCTTTTCCAACGCGTGTTCCGCCAGCTTGCGGTAGGTAGTCAGCTTGCCGCCGAAGATCGAAAGGATCGGCGCGCCGCCGCCTTCGTCCAGTTCGAACACATAGTCGCGCGTGACGGTGGAGTTGCTTTTCGAGTGATCGTCATAGAGCGGGCGAACGCCGGCATAGCTCCACACGGCATCCTGCGGCGACACGTCGCGGCGCAGATATTCGTTCACCGCGTCGCAGAGATAGCTTGCTTCACTATCGGAGATTTCGACCGAATTGGGATCGTCTTCGAACAGCATGTCGGTGGTGCCGACCAGCGTGAACTTGTGTTCGTAGGGGATGGCGAAGACGATCCGGTTGTCGCGGTTCTGGAAGATATAGGCGTGGCGGCCGTCGTACAGTTTCGGGAAGATCAGATGGCTTCCCTTGACCAGCCGCAGGTTCCGGTGGCTCTTGCCGGGGATCGCCGTGTCGAGAACGCCATCGACCCAGGGACCGGCGGCGTTGACGACGATACGCGCCTTGACGTTTTCTTCGCCGGTCTCGCTGCGCAGCGTGGCAGTCCAGCCGTCGGAGCTGCGTTTCAGACCCGTGCATTCGGTGTGCGTGCGGATATCGGCACCGCGCTCCCTCGCATCCATGGCGCTCAGCACCACCAGCCGCGCGTCCTGCACCCAGCAGTCCGAATATTCGAAGCCTTTGACCAGCCTGTCGTCGAGGATCTGCCCATGCGGCGGTGCGTGCAAATCCACCGTGCGCGTACCGGGCAGGAGCTTTCGTCCGCCCAGATTGTCATAGAGGAACAGCCCCAGCCGCAGCATCCATTTGGGCCGCAGGCCTGCGTCATGCGGCAGCACGAAGCGCAGCGGCCAGATGATGTGCGGGGCGATGCGTAGCAGCCGCTCGCGTTCGATCAGGCTTTCGCGCACAAGCCGGAATTCGAAATGTTCGAGATAGCGCAATCCGCCATGGATCAGCTTGGTCGATGCGCTGGAAGTGTGGCTCGCGAGATCGTCTTTCTCGACCAGCAGCACCCTGGCGCCGCGCCCGGCGGCGTCGCGGGCAATGCCTACGCCGTTGATTCCGCCGCCAATGATGAGAAGGTCGTATGTCTCGATCACGCTGCAAGGCATGGCGCGGATGCGCGGCTTTGGCTAGAGGCGTTGCGTGACTGATACCAAGAAACCTGCACTGCCCAATCCGCTCTCGGGCTGGATCATCCTCGACAAGCCGCGCGGACTTGGCTCGACGCAAGCCGTCAGTGCGGTCAAGCGCGTGCTGCGGACCGGCGGATATGCAAAGACCAAGGTCGGGCATGGCGGGACGCTTGACCCGCTGGCCGAAGGCGTTCTTCCGATCGCGCTGGGCGAGGCGACCAAGCTCGCCGGGCGGATGCTCGATGCGAGCAAGATCTACGAGTTCACGATCCAGTTCGGCGAGCAGACTGATACGCTCGACACTGAAGGCGAGGTGATTGAGCGCTCAGATCACTTTCCGCCCATGGCCGCGATTGCCGCAGTGCTGGAGCATTTCACTGGGGAAATCGAGCAAGTCCCGCCAGCCTATTCCGCCGTGAAAGTCGACGGCAGGCGGGCTTATGACAGGGCCCGCGCGGGTGAGGATGTGGACCTGAAGGTGAGGATGGTGACAATCCATTCGCTCGAACTGGCTTCGGGCTACCAGCAAGGCCGCGATCTCGAATCCGCATTTGCCACGACTGCGGGACGTCCGGACCCGTTTGACCCTACCGCACCGCTGGAATTGGCCGACAGCGTGACCCTCATCGCGCATGTTAGCAAAGGCACATACATACGCTCGCTTGCACGTGATATCGCGCACGCCCTTGGAACCTGCGGCCACGTTACCTATTTGCGGCGGATCAAGGCCGGCCCGTTCCACCAGGAACAGGCGATTTCGCTGGACAAACTGGAAGAAATCGGTAAGGGCGCGCCACTTCAAGACCTACTCCTGCCGCTCGGGGCAGGGCTGGACGACATCCCGGCCCTGAAACTCGATCCGGATAGCGCGCAGGCGGTCCGTCAGGGCCGGGTCCTTTCCGGAATGCCCCAAAGCGATGGGCTCTATTGCGCGATGCTGGATGATGTTCCCGTAGCGCTGATGGAACTCAATGCTGGGACGGCAAGAGTCGTCAGGGGTTTCAACCTACCCGGTGTCGCAGAGTAAGAGAGAACATACATGTCGGTTACTGCCGAAAAGAAACAGGAAATCATCAAGGACAACGCCCAGGGCAACAATGACACGGGCAGTCCGGAAGTACAGGTCGCGATCCTCACCGAGCGTATCCGCAACCTCACCGAACACTTCAAGGATCATCACAAGGACAATCACTCGCGTCGCGGGCTCCTGATGATGGTCAACAAGCGTCGCAACCTCCTCTCCTATCTCAAGAGGAAGGATGTGGAACGCTACAACGCACTGATCCAGAAGCTGGGTCTTCGCAAATAAGAGTTTCACGGGAAGGCGGCCCGCGGGCCGCCTTCTTCGTATTTGGGGCATGCGGGCATACGGCCCGCTCGCCTTGGGGCAGAAAGAACGCCCCAGACCGGACCGGGACGGATTGCCCGGCACTGTAGGCCCCGCGCGGCAATATGGCTCGCGGGTTCGTTAAGGAAAATCAATGTTCGACACTAAAACCGTATCGCTGGAGTGGGGCGGAAAGACCCTCACTCTGGAAACCGGCCGTATTGCCCGTCAGGCCGACGGCGCCGTGCTGGCCACCTATGGCGAAACCGTGGTGCTGTGCGCCGTGACCGCCGCCAAGAGTGTTCGCGAAGGGCAGGACTTCTTCCCGCTCACCGTGCACTACCAGGAAAAATTCGCCGCCGCGGGCCGAATCCCCGGCGGCTTCTTCAAGCGCGAAGGCCGCGCGACGGAGAAGGAAACGCTGACTTCCCGCCTGATTGACCGCCCCGTGCGGCCGCTCTTCCCGGAAGGTTTCTACAACGAAATCAACGTTATCGCGCAGGTCCTGTCTTATGATGGTGAGACCGAGCCCGATATCGTGGCGATGATCGCGGCTTCGGCTGCGCTGACCATCAGCGGCGTGCCCTTCATGGGCCCGATCGGCGCGGCACGCGTCGGCTTCCGCAATGGCGAATACGAGCTCAATCCGAGCATCGACAGCGCGCTGGACGAAGAAGGTCGCCTCGATCTGGTTGTTGCCGCAACGCAAGACGCGGTGATGATGGTCGAATCCGAAGCCAAGGAACTGACCGAGGAAGAAATGCTCGGCGCTGTCATGTTCGCGCATGAAGAATCGAAGAAGGTCATCGCGGCCATCGTCGATCTGGCCGAGCAGGCCGCCAATGAGCCTTGGGAAATCGACACGTCGGACGACACGTCTGCGATCAAGGAAAAGCTCCGCGGCATCGTGGGCGAAGACATCGCAGCAGCCTACAAGCTGACCGACAAATCGGCCCGTTCGGACGCGCTCAACGAAGCGCGCGCCAAGGCCAAGGAAGCCTTTGCCGAGGAGGAACCGCAGACGCAGATGGTCGCCAACAAGGCGGTCAAGAAGCTGGAAGCGGAAATCGTGCGCGGCGCCATCCTCAAGGACGGACAGCGTATCGACGGTCGCAAGCTGGACCAGGTTCGCCCGATCGAGGCGATGGTCGGCCTGCTGCCTCGCACCCACGGTTCGGCGCTGTTCACGCGCGGTGAAACGCAGGCGATCTGCACCACCACGCTGGGCACCAAGGATGCCGAGCAGATGATCGATGGTCTTGAGGGTCTCTCCTACAACCACTTCATGCTGCACTATAACTTCCCGCCCTATTCGGTCGGCGAAGTTGGTCGTTTCGGCTTCACTGGCCGCCGCGAAATCGGCCACGGCAAGCTGGCATGGCGCGCGCTGCACCCTGTGCTGCCCGCCCATGAGGACTTCCCCTATACGATCCGTGTGCTGTCAGACATCACCGAGTCCAACGGCTCGAGCTCGATGGCGACGGTCTGCGGCGGCTGCCTCAGCATGATGGACGCCGGCGTTCCGATCGAACGCCCGGTTTCCGGCATTGCGATGGGCCTGATCCTTGAGGGCGACGAGTTTGCCGTGCTGTCCGACATTCTGGGTGACGAAGATCACCTTGGTGACATGGACTTCAAGGTGGCTGGTTCCGAAAGCGGCATCACCTCGCTCCAGATGGACATCAAGGTGGCCGGGATCACCAAGGAAATCATGGCGCAGGCGCTGGAACAGGCCAAGGCCGGCCGTGCGCATATCCTGGGTGAGATGAACAAGGCGCTGGGCTCTGCCCGCACCGACGTTTCCAAGCACGCTCCGCGTATCGAAACGATGCAGATCGACAAGTCGAAGATCCGCGACGTCATCGGCACCGGCGGCAAGGTGATCCGCGAAATCGTGGCCGAAACCGGCGCGAAGGTGGACATCGACGACGAAGGCGTGATCAAGATCTCGTCTTCCGACCTCGACCAGATCGAGGCTGCGAAGAAGTGGATCGAAGGTATCGTCGAGGAAGCCGAAGTCGGGAAGATCTACACCGGCAAGGTCGTCAATATCGTCGATTTCGGTGCGTTCGTGAACTTCATGGGTGGCAAGGACGGTCTCGTCCACGTTTCCGAAATGAAGAACGAGCGGGTCGAGAAGCCGACTGACGTCGTTTCCGAAGGCCAGGAGGTCAAGGTCAAGGTCCTCGAGATCGACAATCGCGGCAAGGTCCGCCTGTCGATGCGCGTGGTCGATCAGGAAACCGGTGAAGAGCTGGAAGACACTCGCCCGCCGCGCGAACCGCGTGAACCTCGCGGTGACCGGGGCGATCGTCGTGGTCCGCGGGGCAACCGTGACCGTGGTCGCGGTGGTGATCGTGGCGGCCGGCGCGGTGGACGCGACGACGGCGGCAAAGACGAAGGCGGTGCGGCGCATATGCCGGACTTCCTGAAGGACTGATCGCCTTTAGCCAGAACAGAAAAGGCCGCGGGACCAGCGTCTCGCGGCCTTTTTCGTGCCCCGGTACCTATTTGTCGTTAGAAATCGTAAATCAGCGTAACCCGGCTCAGCGTATCCGTTTTGATCGCTCCCGGCGGCGGATTTGTATCGTGTTCCAGCGTGTAGGAGAGCCGGACTGAAATGTTGTCAGCGACATTCGCTTGAAGCCCGGTATTCGAAACGAAGCTGCTGTTGCCAGTCTGGAGATAGGCGCTGGCTTCCTCGACCAGCTTGATATTCCTGGCGAGCCGCCAGTCGAAATCTAGCGCGGCAAGTTCGGCCAGATCGGTTTCGGTTAAGCCCGTCGTGTCGACGGTTCGGCGCCAGGCCGGACCGACCTTGACCGATAACTGCATGTTTTTGGTGTCGACGAGATCATAGCCGAGACCGCCTGAAAGCGAATAGCGTGCCGAATATCCCTGGAATCGATCATGTTCATACTGCGCCAGACCGAAGACGAAGGCGTGGTGATTGACCCGAATGTTCGGTTCATAGGCGAAGATGTATTGCTCGCGCGTCGTTCTGCCTCTCGACCTTTGGTAGTCGGCCCGGCCGCGAAGCTTATGCCTCCAGTTGATTCCATCCCTGGTAAGCTTCAGCCCGACCGTGAACCCGGTGTTCGGACTGTTACCGGTTGAACGGAATGCGCCGAACTCACCCTTGCCTGACCACTGCTCGAACACCCCCGCATGGCGAAGCGCTGCCTCCTTCTCTTGCGCAACCTTTGCCGCCAACTGACGTTGTTCATCGTCATAGGCCTTGAGAAGCGCGTTGATCTCTTCAGCATCGTCAGGATTTGTCTTGAGAGCCAGGCGAATGATCTTACGCACCGTGGCCGGATCTTCACCATCGATTGCGGCTTCGATCATTGCGCGGACGGGTTCCGCCAACTCGGCACGCAGGGGAGATGCGGTTGTTAGCGCTATCATCGAAAGGGCATACAATGTGCGTCGCATGATTTTCCTCTCGCGCGATCGATGCATGGTTCGGGCGCGAACGTAAATTGGCATATTGGGCAGCGATCAGGTCAGAACGCGCGGCACTCCCATAAAGTCGCGCTTACCGATTTCAACGCCCTTCATGCGCAAAATGTCGTAGAAGGTCGTGGCGTGGAAGTAGAAGTTCGGCTGGCTGAAACTGAGCAGGAAGTTCTGCCCCGTGAACTCCATTAGCCGTTTCCCGCCGAGCACGAAGCCAACAGTCGTATCGGCAATGGCCTCCAGTTCGTCAGGAGTGACCTTGGCCAGGCCATCCTGCGCTGCGGCAATCTGCGCGCGCATTGCGTTCCAGCTATCGGGAATGTCGGTAAAGTCGGGCGAAAACTCGCCTGTCGGCAAGAGGCTGATGACATAGGCGGAATGCACCCAGCAGCTGCGAACATGCCAGGGCAGCGTCCACATGGTCTCGGCCAGCTTTGCCTCGATCAGATCGATATCGGACAAGCCGTTCTCTTTCACATGCACTTCGGCCTTGTCGATAAGGTGGTTCACCGCACCGAGGATCTGCTGGCAACCTGGAACGAAAGCATCATAGAGCGAGAGGGACATTGGGGGGGATCCTTTGCGCGGAAAATGCATGAAGGTGGTGGGAGGGTGGCTACCTAATCATCACGCACGTGCCCGCGCAAGAGGCTGCAGCTGCGGAACGCGGTTACTCCTCTCGCTTGCCTGGCGGGACAAAGCCCTCGCCATCGCCGAAATCGTCGATCACGGACTTTTCTGCGCGGAAGCAATAGCGCGCGGTCAACAGGAGGCCGGTGGCCACCACGAGGCCGGGCCAATGGGTCGTCCAGTCGAATTCGTCTGAACTGAGCGATAGATAGGCTGCGAGCAGGCCAATCGCGCCCAGCAGACTACCGAGAAGGCGATTCATACCCAGTTCGATCCGCCGCCCGATATTGCGGCGGTACCAGTTTTCCTTGCCGTCTCTATCGCTCATGCCAAAACTCCCGCCTGCAATTGTCGCAGGCAGAGGTTACCGGCGGCTAAAGCCGGGTCAAGCGGTTGGAATTGCCGTGTGGATCAGCGGACGCGCGGTCCGCCGAAAGGCAGCGGCGGAGGAGGTCTGCGGGCGCCGCGCGGAAGCTGGGCCTGGAAGGCCCGACCGCAATGCTCAACGCAATAGGGGAAGCCCGGGTTCACAGCCTCACCGCAGAAATGGAAGTCCGGTTCGCCCGGATGCCCCATCGGCCAGCGGCACACCTTGTCCGACAGGTCCAGCAGGCTGGTCTTGTCCGCAATCTCGGGGCTGGGCTTGGCTGGAACCAGACGCCGAGGAGGAGCGGGCGGGATCGGTGCCTGCTGGTCGCCAGGGCCCTGGCGCAGGAAGCCGCCCGGGCCAACCGATACGATCTTGGGCAAATCGGGAGTGGGGTTGGGCAATGGCTGCGACGGGATTGCGCTCCTGTCTTGAGTGGGTGCGGGGCCTTCGTCCTTCTTGGGCGCAGGCTTGGCCGCCGGTTTTGCCGCCGCCTTCGCTGCGGGTTTCTTGGCCGTCACTGACTTGGCTGCCGGCTTCTTGGTCGCTGCAGCCTTCTTCTTGTCATTTGCCTTGACCGGGGAAGGGCGCGCCTTGAGGCCCAGGCGATGTGCCTTGCCGATTACAGCATTTCGGCTGACTCCGCCCAGCTCATCGGCGATCTGGCTGGCAGTAGCGCCGCCTTCCCACATCTTCTTGAGCGTTGCGATCCGTTCGTCGGTCCAACTCATTCGAAATCCAATTCCAGTTCATCTGGGCCGTGGCGCTTGCCACCATCGTGACTTGCCCCTAACCGCGCAAACATGGCCGATCAAGCACCTGCCAAGCCCGTATCTGAGAATTCTGCCGTCATTGACGCGTCCGGCGAGAGTTCAAGCTTTCCGCCCCGTGGCGTGCCGATCATCACCGGCATCAACCGCATTGGACTGTGGAGCCTCTATATTAAGGAGGTTCGGCGGTTTCTCAAGGTGCACACGCAAACAATATGGGGCCCGGCGGTCACCACGCTGCTGTTCCTGATCATCTTCTCCGTCGCGCTGGGTAGAGGCGGGCGAGAGGTACTGGGCGTTCCCTTCGCCAGCTTCGTTGCACCGGGCCTGATCGTGATGGGCATGATGCAGAACGCTTTTGCCAATTCGTCATTCTCCCTGCTTGCGGGCAAGATTCAGGGAACCATCATCGATATTCTCATGCCGCCGCTGTCCGAAGGCGAATTGATGACGGGAATTCTGGCGGCAGCCGTCACTAGAGCCGTGATGGTTGGTGCAACGGTCGCCTTGGCGATGGTGCTGTGGCCCGGAGTGACCATTTCGATCGCGCATTGGTGGGCGGTGATCTGGTTTGGACTAATGGGCTCACTGATGCTTGCGATCCTTGGCCTTGCGACATCTATCTGGGCCGAGAAGTTCGACCACAATGCGGCGATTACCAATTTCGTGATTGCGCCGCTCTCGCTTCTTTCGGGAACATTCTACACGATCGACAATCTGCATGGCGTGTTCCAGGCGATCAGTCGCACCAATCCGTTCTTCTACATCATCTCCGGTTTCCGCTATGGCTTTCTGGGCCAAAGCGACATCGGCGATGACCGGGCGGTGCTGTTCGCGGCGCTGGGTCTGCTCGCACTCAATCTTGCGATGGGTTTCGTGACCTACCGCGTGCTAAAATCGGGTTGGAAACTGAAGGACTGACGCACGAGCGCCGGTGCGCGATCAGTGTGTCAGTTTGCGCCGCATGTGATAGCGCGAGCCGTCGAACTTCTCGAATAGCTGGGGCAGGTGGGGATGATCGACCGGCCCGCCGTGCGCATCGCCCATCAGGTTCTGCTGGCTGACATAGGCGACGTAGCTGCTGTCCTCATTCTCGGCCAGCAGGTGGTAATAGGGTTGATCGCGGTGCGGACGAATTTCCTCGGGGATCGACTGGTACCATTCCTCGCTGTTGGCGAAGACAGGGTCGACATCGAAAACCACGCCACGAAAATCGAACATCCGATGCCTGACGACATCGCCAATACCGAAGCGTGCGTGGGAATGCCGCGGGGCGGAAATTGTGCGGCCCGCCTGGGTCGAATAGAACACGGCGCGATCCATAATTCGCAGGATATGGCCTTTCGCAGGTGCGAAACAAGCCCGGAAACGCCTGATTCCCCAGTTTTGCGATGAAAGAGGGCTTGGCAAGCCGGAGGGCTTCGGCTAACCGCCTCGCTCCCCAAGCGGCCAGGGGCGCAAAATTGCGCTCTAATGCAGCGCTTTTCGATGCGGAGAGGTGCCGGAGTGGTCGAACGGGGCGGTCTCGAAAACCGTTGTGCTCTCACGAGTACCGAGGGTTCGAATCCCTCCCTCTCCGCCAGATACAGCCCCTTGTTCTAATTGAGAAAACAAGCCCTTTGGCTTGCTCGCCATCCCTGAATGCGTTCGACTTTATCGGATCGATTCTCGGTAGCCGGGGTCGAATCCTCAGCTGACGATTGAGGGTTTATGCGAGTGGCGCCTGGGGAGGGTTTGTGCCCATTCTGGGTCGCTAGCCCAGCTGATCCTCGAAATGTACCGCGTTATCCAGGTTCTCAAGGAAGGTCAGTCCGTTCTCAACGTGCCTCCTCATCGCTTTTTCGGCGGTCTCGGGGTCGTCGTTGAGGATAGCGTCGATGATCTCGCGGTGGTCGTCTGCGGCCGACTTCAGCCGGTCCGCTCTATAGAAGGTCTCGAACAGCAGGTGATGGATCGGAGTATTCAGCCGTTGGACGATCTGCATGATCGTTGTGTTGCCTGCGCCTTCCATGATGAGACTGTGCCATTTGGCGTTGAGGCTTCCGAAACTTTCAGGTGCGCCATCTTCCACTGATCGCTCCATCGCTTCGCCGATTTCGACGAGTCTGGCGCGTTGTTCCGGGCTGGCCTTGCGAACAAAATCGGCTGCGCAGATACCCTCAAGCGCTCCGCGGGCGCGATAAAGCTGCCGAACTTCGTCCATACTTGCACTGCGGACCGAAGCACCCCGAAACTCCTCGATCGCAACCAGACCTTCAGCTTCAAGCCGTTGCAAGGCTTCCCTGACCTTGAACCGGCTTCCGCCCGTCTTGCGGATGATATCAACCTCGACCAGCCGCTGGCCCGGAACAAATCGTCGGCTACGAATCTGGTTTCGAATCCAGTCCGCGATCTCGATCCCGCTGGGTCCTTTTTGTCCAAACTTGAATTCTGTTTTTTGCATGGATGGGGTTCTTTCCGAAGGACGACAGGATTGTCAACAATTTTGTCATCCACTTTTGTGTTGAACTGCGCCGCCCTGCGCGGGAAGATGGTTTCAATGACGAAAGGGAAGAGGTTCATGGCAAGGCCGGTATTGGCTTTGATCCTGCTTATCGGGTTTGGTTTTGCAGCCCAGGCGCAGGACTATGCCGATGTCGTTCGCAACTCGGTTTACGTGCCGGTGCGAGACGGCACGCGCTTGGCCGTGAATATCTATCGGCCTGCTCGCGGCGATCGCGCAGAGACCAGGAAGCTTCCCGTCGTATTTGTGTTTACCCCCTATCGCGCGCGTTTTCGTCGGGATGATGGCCGGATAATCGAAACGGCATTGTCGGACGGCTTGGGCCTGCGTTCCTTGCTTCGCGCAGGCTATGTCGTTGCGGTTGCCGATATTCGCGGAAAGGGCGCTTCTTTCGGGCATCGCAGGGGCTTTCAGGACCGAACCGAAGCGCTCGATGGTCACGATCTGGTTGAATGGCTGGCCAGGCAAGCGTTCTCGGATGGCAAGGTCGGAATGATCGGGTGCTCTTATCTGGGTGGCACAACATTTCACACTGCAAGCACTGCCCCTCCGTCGCTCAAAGCAGTCTTCATTGGCGCGACGGACCTCGACAAATATTCCTTCGTTCGCAACGGGGGCCTGACGGCTCAATTCAATACCCGCCCGGACGAGGATCCGTCTGTCGATCTCGCCAGCGTGCCTGTTGACGCCGATGCCGATGGATCGCTGCTCAAGCAGGCGGTCGATGAGCATTTCAAGAATACGTCCATGTCCGGCCTTTGGTACTCCATGCCATACCGCGACAGCATTTCGCCGCTTACGGGCAACGCTTTCTGGGAAGAGGTTGCTGTCTGGAAATACCTTGATGCGATCAAGGAAGCAGGCATCGCCACATACTTCTGGGGCAATTGGCATGACGAACCGACCGGTCAGGTGATCCTAGGGGCTGCCAATACCGGAGGAAAGTTCCTGGCGGGTCCGGGGAGCCATTGCGAAACGCCCAAAGACTTCGATTTCACCGGCGAGATCGTTCGCTATTTCGATTTTCATCTCAAGGGTGTCGACAACGGGATCGAGAATGATCCTCGCGCCACATATTGGGTTGAAGGATTGGGTGGCGAGGGCGGCTATGTCAGATCGAATGACCTGCCCGGCGTGCAATCTCGCCCCTTGCCCTGGTTTCTTGGCGGCGAGAAAAGCGGCGGATCCAGGTCGAAGAATGACGGCACTCTAAGACCCGGTCCCGGCGTTTCCGGAAGCGATAGCTTTACTGTGGACTACGATCTGCCGCCACCCGAGTATTTCGCTTTTTGGGCGCGGCCCATGGACGACAAGGGCCTGAGTTACACGAGCCCACCGCTTTCCGAGCCCATCAGGCTTATTGGATATCCCCATGTCCGACTGAACGTATCCACGGATAACCCCAAAGCGGCTCTGTGGGTCTATCTCGATCTCGTCGAAGGTGATCGGGAAGCAGAAGTTATCTCTTTCGGCAGGCTCAAGCTTTCTCATCGGAAGCTTTCGCAGCCGCCATTCGAAACACTGGGACAGCCTTGGCATTCCGGTTTGACAGCCGATGTTGAACTGCCCGTTCGCGGCGAGTCCGTGCCAGTTTCACTGGCAATGACTCCCATCTCGCGAGTTGTTCCAGTGGGTGCCCGGCTACGGCTTACGATAGCCGGGGCGGATCCACGCCAGCGGAACCTCAAGGACATCCAACTCGATCCGGCTCCAAAGATTACGGTGCTTCGTGGTGGTCTGGATGCGTCTCGGATCGAATTGCCGCTGGCAGAATGAAGGGAAATTGCCGGTCAAACCACCGGCAAAAGGGAGGATGAGATGCGAAATTGTGATTATTTGAAAGGCCGCTCACTGCTGAACGGGGTGTCCCTGGCAGCAGTGTGCATTTCCGGACTGACCTTCGCGCAGGTAGCACAGGCACAGGACGAGGAAACCAGCGCTGAGGAGCGAAACGCAATCGTCGTCACCGGCAGCCGCATTGCCGGTGTTGCACCTGTCGGCGCGACGGTCACGACGCTGGGCCGCGAAGAAATCGAGACTGCGGGTCAGGTAACGCTCGACAAGATGATCCAGGAACTACCGCAGGTCTTCGATCTGGGCTTTTCCGACAATTCGCGCGCGCAGAATGGCGGTAATGGCAATGCGACCTGGTCGAACTCGATCAACCTGCGCGGCCTCGGCCCGTTCTCGACGCTCATTATCTCGGATGGGCACCGCATGACCACGAATGGTCGAGCGATCAGCCCTTCGGTCTTGCCCACATTGGGTGTGGAACGGGTTGAGGTGATCGCGGATGGTGCATCGGCAATTTATGGATCAGACGCCGTTGCCGGGGTCGTCAATCTCATTCCCCGGCGAAATCTTGATGGTGTTGAGGCATTTGCCCGGCTTGGATCGACCGGCAATGGCGATTTCTGGGAATGGAACGCCGGGATCGCGATCGGCAAGGTATTCGATCGCGGCCAGGTAATGGTCGCCTATGAACATGCATTCCGTTCGAACCTCAACGGTGCTGACCGGGACTTCAACACATCAGACCTCACCCCATGGGGCGGGCCGGATTACCGGGTCAATCAGTGCTCTCCAGGCACTCTGATCTACGGTGGACAGACCTATGCAATGCCTGCCCAGTTGACTGCTGCCAACGCGGATACGCTCCAGGCGGGGACGCAAAATCTTTGCGATCCGCTGGCTGCGCAAGATCTGTTTCCGGAACAAAAATACAATTCCGTCAACGGAACCGCGACATTCGAGATTACCGAAAATGTCGAGCTGTTGTTCGACGGCTATTACAACAAACGGAAATTCGTGCGAATTCCGGGAGAAATCACTCGAACGTTCTCGGTTCCGGAAACCAACGCGTTCTTCGTTGCTCCCAGCTTCTATACCCCCGGATCGGGCGGCTATCAGATTGGCTATAACTTCGTAAATGAAGCTGGCCGTGACCCCTATGGCGGTTATCAGACCAGCTGGCAGGCCACGCCGGGCCTGAGGGTCTATCTTCCCGCCGATTGGAAGTTCGAAGGCAAATTCGGTTTCGGCAAGGGCGAAGACCGGGCCGGATCTTCTTCCGGGCTAAGTCTGCCGGCGTTCAATGCTGCAATCGCAAGCAGTGACCCGGCAACCGCGTTCGATCCCTATGGCCTCGGCCGTACAGCGCCCTCGACGGTTTCGACGATCTTTGTGGGTGAGGGTACTTTCCCGCTGAACTCCAAGATGTCGACCTGGCAGGCCGGAGTGGATGGTTCGCTGTTCTCGCTGCCAGGCGGCGACGTCAAAATGGCAGCCGGCTACGAAGGCCAGGACTTCACGATGATCCTATCATCCGGCCTGCCCGATGAGCGAACCTACAATCGCAAGGTCCATTCCGGCTATGCGGAACTGCTTATTCCCCTATTTGGCCCAGACAACGCCACTTCGGGGTTCCAGAGCCTGGAGGTCACTGCTGCGCTTCGCTATGACGATTACAGCGACGTTGGCAGTACAACCAATCCGAAGTTCGGCGTGAACTGGGTGCCCACCGATGGGGTAAAACTTCGCGGCAGCTACGGTACGTCGTTCCGCGCACCAACCTTTCCTGAGATATTCGGGAACAGTTCGCGGCTCTATGTCCAGAATCACCAGAATCCGAGCGGCGGGGCTGCACTGCCTGTCTTCAAGATCGGCTCTGGTCCCAATCCGGATTTGCAGCCCGAAACGGCGACTACCTGGACAATTGGTGCTGATTTCGAGCCTGTCGATGGATTGGAGATCAATCTAACCTACTTCGACATTGCCTATAAGAACACGATTGCGGGCCTGCTCTCCAATCTGTCGATTCTGACCTATGCCGACCAATATGCGGGCACTGATGTGATCCTTTTCGGCAAGGAGGCGTATGACAGGATCATCGATATCAGGGACAATGGCATTGCGGGTACCGGTCCTATTCCGGTGTTTCCGATCGCCGGTGCAAGCACGGCCTGTCTCGATAATCCGATGCCGCCGGATCATGCCAATTGCATCTATGCTGACGGACGCAGTCGAAATCTTGGCCGGTCGAAGATGAACGGCATCGATTTCAATGCTCGCTACCGTACCTTTGTCGGTGAAGCGGACACGCTGACTTTCGCCCTCAATGGCACCTATCTGACCACCTATGATGTCGCGTTTACGCCGGGTGGCGAATTCGTCAGCCTGAAGAACAGAATCTACAACCCGCTGACGTTCAAGGCTCGTGGATCGGTGACATGGGATCACGGCCCGTTCATGTTCCGGACTCAGGTTCAACACATAGGCGGGTACAAGAATGACATTGTGGATCCGGTTGAAGATGTCGATTCCTACACACTTGTCGACCTGACCTTCTCCTGGAAGATCGCAGATTCTTTCGATCTTGGATTTGTCGATGGGCTGACGCTTGGACTGGAGGTGAGGAACCTGTTCGACACCGATCCGCCCTATGTGAACTCGCGTCAGGGGCAGAACAGCGGCGGCGGTTACGACCCGTCGGTGACCAATCCGATTGGACGTGAATTCGCCATCAGCCTACGTTCCAAGTTCTGATCAAGAAGGGACGCCGGCTTAGCCAGCGACAGAGATATCAATGCCAAATGGCGAAATATCAATTGTCGTGATCGGCGATCTGGTTCTGGATGAACCGGACGCCGATCACTGGCTGGCCGGAATAGCTCCGGCGCTTCGGCAAGCCGATCTTGCGATCGGGCACGTCGAGGTTCCTCATTCTGACTGCGAATATGAAATGCCTGGAGACATCCCTGCGCCAGGAGCGCCGCCTGAAAATTTGCAGGCGATCGCGGATGCAGGAATTGCGATGGTAAGCCTTGCGGGGAATCACGTCGCCGATTGCGGCGCCCAGGGTATCGCCGAGACCGTTTCCGGGCTCGATCGCGCTGGAGTGTTACATTGCGGAGCGGGTTCGAACATCAATCTGGCCCGCAAGCCAGCGGTTACCGTGGTTGAGGGTAAGCGTATTGCTTTCCTCAGCTACAACTGTGTTGGTCCGGAGGCGACCTGGGCAACTGCCACAAAGGCAGGCTGTGCATACCTCCCCATCCGAGCGAATGACGGCTCGCCCATCTCGCCCCGGGCCAACCTTTCCGAGATTGATACTGAAGCCTACGACATCTTGCGAAGCGATATCGCCGCTGCGCACGATTTGGCCGACTTCGTGCTTGTGGCAATGCACAAGGGGATCGTGCACACACCCGCGAAGTTGGCCCCATACGAACGAGACCTTGCGCGCGCGGCGATCGATGCTGGCTGCGACGCGGTGATCGGCCACCACGCGCATATCGCTCGAGGTATAGAATTCCATCGAGGAAAACCGATATTCCACGGTCTCGGGAACGGCTGCGTCGTTACACAGGCGCTCACCCTGGACCAGGATCACCCCGCCCGGCGGGAATGGGCGAAGCGGAGGCGTGAGACCTTCGGTTTCGAGCCCGACCCGGCATACACGCTCGCGCCGTTCCATCCGGAAGCTCGGAACGCATTTATTGGGCACCTTGTGTTCAACGAGAATGGTAATCTTCGTGTGGGAGTGATCCCGGTCGATGTGGAGCCACCGGGCAGGCCGGTCATTGCTGAAGGGGGCCGCGCGGCCGAGATCGCCAAATATCTCGAACAAATAACATCCAGGGCAGGAATGCCCCCGATAGATATCGACGAGCACGGCTTCGTCTCGGAGGCCGCTTGAAACGGTTTAGCACCATCTTGACCTGGATCGGCGGCATCGCGCTGCTGTGTGCGACTGCCATCGATAGCCTTGCTGTCATTGGGCGTTATGTCGGCGTGCCTCTTCGGGGTTCTATCGAGCTCATGCAGCCGATGATCCTGGTGGTCGGTTCGGTTGGCCTGACACTCGCGACGATCGTGGCCAACCATGCACGTGTCCGCCTCGCCATCGACAAACTTGGTACCGGCTTGCAGATGATCGCTGGGCGCTTTTCGGATCTGGCCACTGCAATCTTCTTCGTTGTCCTGCTGGCAGGTTCTGGGTGGATTTCATTCGACCTGATGGGTGGCAACGAAGTGAGCGAACTGCTCGGCGTTCCCTGGTGGTTGATGCGGCTGTTCGCCAATCTCTGTTTGCTGGCTTGCGCAATAATCGTCGCGCGACGTGTGATCACAGGTGAGCGCAAATGATCGCTACACCTGAAACCGGAATGATCGGGATCGCCATCCTCTTCACCCTGCTATTGCTGGGTGTGCGCGTAGGTGTGGCACTGGGCCTGGTCGGATTTGGTGGGCTTGCTCTCATCCTTGGAATGGAACCTGCGCTCATCAAGTCGGGCGTCGTCGTGATCGATACGTTCACCCGGTATGAGCTGGGAACATTGCCGCTTTTCCTGTTCATGGCGCACATCTTCTTTTCGATCGATGCCAGCCGCGACCTGTTCGATTCAGCCGCAAAATTCCTCGGGCACAGGCGCGGCGGCTTGGCCTACGCCTCAATCGCTGGCTGCGGGGGCTTTGGAGCGATCAATGGGTCCAGCCTGGCCACGGCAGCGACAATGGGATTGGTTGCGCTGCCCGAAATGCGCAAACGCGGTTATTCGGACTCGCTGGCGACCGGCACAATCGCTGCAGGTGGAACGCTGGGTCAGATGATTCCCCCTTCAGGTGCATTGATCGTGTTCGGGATCATCGCGGAGACTTCGATCGGCGAGCTGTTCACCGCCGCGATCGTCCCGGGAATTACGCAAGCGTTGCTCTATTTCGCTGTCATCTTCCTGCTTTGCCGCTTTCGGCCCGGGATTGCGCCTGCGGGTGAGCGCGCCGGCTGGGGTGATCGGTTCCGTTCACTCACCAGGATCTGGGAAATCATTGCGCTCGTCATACTGGTGATCGGCGGCATCGCCTCAGGATGGATAAGTCCGCCCGAAGCGGCTGCGATAGGTGCCGCCGGCGCACTTGCCACCGCTGCAGTTCGTCGCCGGCTCAATCTCGTGATGCTGCAAGAGGCGTTCTCGGAGACGTTGAAGACGAGCGGCATGCTCTATCTGATCATCGTTGGAGCACTGATCTTCGCCAATTTCGTCGGCATTACTGGCTTGGCCGATGCTGCCGGAGAGACGGTCGCCAGCTTCGGGCTGGGACAATTGGGAACGCTGTTCCTGATCGCCGCTCTCTTGCTGGTGCTCGGATCGGTGCTGGACGGGTTGGCGCTGATGCTGCTCACCACTCCGATACTCTTGCCTATCGTGAGCGCTACCGGAATGTCTGCAATCTGGTTCGGTATCTTCATCACGCGCGCAATGGAAATCGGGTTCGTCCATCCGCCACTGGGCATGAATCTTTACGTCATTCAGGGCGTCGCCAAGGACGTTTCGATTGGCAGAATATTCAAGGGTGTCCTGCCGTTCCTGGCGAGCGACTTCCTGCACCTCATCCTGCTCATAATCTTCCCGGCACTGGTTTACTGGCTGCCGGCAACAATCGGGCGCTGATCATGATCGCAAGCATCGGACCCAACCTGCCACAGGACATCTTCATAGCCACCGGCGAATATGCCGGCCCTGTGAGGTTTGATCCTGAACGAACGACACCGCGTGCCGACCAATGGCTGGAGAGCAAGTTTGCGCCCTGGGCATTTGCAGTGCTCGAGGCGTGGGCCGACGGCGAATATGACGGTCTTGAGCGTGTGGTCTTCAGCCGTGCCGACGACACTGCACATCGCCTGTATTACTACATCTGCGAGCTCCAGCGCCGGGGCCTGATTGGCGGACCCGAGCCGATCGTTTTTGACGTTGCCAAGGTTGGTCGGCGTTCCAGCCTGGCACGCATGACCGACGAGGTTAGAAGTCTGGCTGCGCTCCTGGGGGTGAGAGCCGACGCGCTTCATTCTGCGATCAAGGCATCAAACGTCCAACGCCGGAACTCCAGAAAATCGTCTCATTCGCCAGCATGTCTGCTGGCGGGGACTCCGTTGCCGGACAAGCGGTTGCACGATGCAATCGTCGGGACTGGCTACTCGCCCATGGGGGACACGCTTACTCAAAGCTGGGAAGATTTGGGTCAGTTGGTGGACGAGGAGGCAGTTGATCCGTGTGAAGCACTTGCATTGCAGCTTCATGCAGATCCGCGGGGTCCCAGAAGTACTGCCGACCCCGCAAAGAGGCTGGCCGATCGCATCCGGGAATGTGACGCCCAAGCCGTCGTTCTATGGCGCATTGAGGAAGATGAGGCTGAGGCGTGGCATCTCCCGGCGCAGATGAGGATTTTGGAGGAATCCGGTTTGCCTCACCTGGTTCTAACGCGTCGGGACTGGCGATGCAGAGATGGCGCCGCTGAAGAGGTTGTGAGTTTTCTCAAGGAGGCGAACTGTGAAGCTTCTTGAGGGACAACGCGTCGCAATCCTGGGCGAAATGTCGGACCGGCCGCTGGCGCGCTTCCTCGCCTCGCTCGGCGCGGAAATTGGCGGGCCGACGGAAGGCGCTTCATTCGTTATCGATAACCTCGGGCTCGACCGGATCGAGAAAACCGAGATTCCTCCTCGGGCTATACATGTTTCGGTCACGCCCTTCGGGTCGGGCGGACCACGTTCGGGCTGGCGGGGAGGCGAGCTGGTCGCTTCGGCGATGGGCGGAGCTTTGCGGGTAACTGGTGACCCGGATTACCCGCCGGTCAAGGAAGCGGGGGACGCATGCACGTTTCACGCCGAGATGGTCGCTGCGGCCGGGGCCCTGGCGGCGCATTATGCTCGCGGAACACATGGTCATGGGCAGCATGTCGATGTCTCAATCCAGCAGGTAGCCTTCAGCCGAAACATCAACGGCGTGCTGGTCTGGCAGTTCGACAAGCGAAAGCTTGCCCGGGCCGGCGGAGCCATTGCCTATGGTAAGGCGAAGGTGCGAGTGATCTGGAAGCTGGCGGATGGCTGGTGCTTCCATTCCCTGATGACTGGAAAGCTCGGTGCCCCCGCGAACCAGGCACTGTCCGACTGGATGGATGAAGTAGGGGCCGACAATCCGTTGAGAGGCGTCGACTGGCAAAGTTACAATCGCTCGACCCTCCCTTCGGAAACGAGAGTAGTCTGGGAAGGAGCCATCGACCGGTTTTTCCAGTCCCGGACCAAGCAGGATATCGCAACCGAGGGGCGCCGACGCGGAACCAATGCCTGTGTCGTCAATGAACCTGGCGATGTCCTGAATGATCGGCATCTGGCTGCGCGAGGCTTCCTCGATACGCCCTCGGGCCTGCCTGAACGGTTCGCCATAATCCGCGATGGCGCTCAGAGTGGCGAAAAGCGCGAGAATGATGGTGGAAGCAGGCCCGGACCGCTGTCAGGCGTGAAAGTGCTCGACTTCGCCTGGGCGCTGGTGGGTTCAATCACGACCAAAACACTCGGCGACTTGGGTGCAGATGTCGTCAAGATCGAAAGCCGGTCGCGGCCGGATATGTCTCGCCTCGATGTCCAGGTCTCTGCCTCGAAGCCGGGTAATTTCGATGACAAGCCCTGGTTCGCACACCTCAACACATCAAAGCGCAGCGTGACGCTCAACCTCAAGGATCCGGCATCGCGGGAACTGCTCGGTCCGCTGATCGAGTGGGCTGACGTGGTGGTCGAGAATTTTTCGCCAGGAACAATGGCGAAACTGGGCCTCGACTATGACGAACTGTCAAAGCGCAATCCGGGCATCGTGATGGTGTCTGGCAGTGTGTTTGGCCAGACTGGACCGTTGGCGCAGGAATGGGGCGTGGATGGAACGGGCGGGGCCCTTTCGGGGCGGACCTATTTGACGGGCTATCCCGATCATGATCCGGTAATCCCAGGTGCCGTGCCCTATGGCGATGTCATTGTTCCATATGTCATGGCGGCCTGCGCCAGTGCGGCACTGCAGCGTCGGCGGGAGACAGGCATAGGCTGCCATATTGACGCTTCGATGTACGAAATCTGTGTGCAGCAGATGCGTGATTTCATCGCGTCCGCGCAAAACGGAAACCGGCCTGAAAGGCTGGGCAATTCAGATCCTGGCGTGCTTCACCAGGACATTTATCCTGCTTTGGGAGAGGATCGCTGGGTGGTCATCTCCTTGTTCGACGACAGCGACCGGAAGAAACTGGCTGCTATCGCCGGTAATGACATAGGTGCTTGGACCGCGATCCGTGAAGATCATGAAATTGCGGAACTGCTTCAGCGTGAGGGTATCGCATGCGGTGTTGTTCAGGACTGTGAAGATCTGATCGAACGCGACCCTCAGATTTCATCTCGAGGCGCGTTGCGAACACTCGACCACGCCGTGCTCGGCCCATTCGGGCATGTCGCAACACCAATCCAGTTCTCACGCGACGCCTTCGATCCATATCGGGCGCCTTCGATGGGTGAACACTCCCATGAGGTCGCGCGCGAGATTTGTGGACTTGGTCCTGCCGAAATCGCGCGGCTAGAAAACGAAGGAGTGTTCCATTGAGCCAGTCCGTCAACCAGCGAAGCCGCAAGACACTGGCGTGCACAGCCCAGGCGACGGCCTATCAAAAAGGCTATGTGCAGGAACTCAAGCGGCGTGTTGTCGAAGATGGAGAACCATTCGCAATCGTCCAGGCCGATACGCCTCACGAGATATTTCATGCAATGGACATCCCGATCATCACCAACCAGTGGTGGTCGGCTTATATTTCGGCCAAGCAGCTTTCAGCACGCTATTTCGACGCAATGACCGAAGCCGGCTATCCGGGGAACAGTTGCAAATACTGTTCGCTTGGTCTTGCCTGCACCCTGGCCAACGATCCCGAAACCGCTCCATGGGGCGGGCTTCCCAAACCGACAGTACTTGTCGCGCGGCTGACCTGTGATTGTATCCAGCATGTCTTCAGCCAATGGGCCTCGGCGCTGGGCACAGAGTTCTTCGCAATGGAGGCACCCGCTTGGCGGGACAAGGATCCAACCTGGTTCGAACATTCAAAGGGGGATTGGCGCCGGGTTTATCAACCAGACCGAATTGCTTTGATGGTCAGCGAAATGCGTGACCTGATCGCGTTGCTCGAACAACGAACCGGGCGCAAATTCGACGAGGGCAAGCTCCACTATCTGATGGAGCGCATCAACGAGCAGGAAGGCTATGTCTGGGAAGCGGCGCAGGCAATCGGCAAGGCTCGCCCATGTCCGGTTTCGATCGCGGAGCAGATGCCCAACACGATGATCCCGCAATGGCATCGTGGTTCAGACTGGGCTGTCGCGCATGCAAAGCAATTCCGCGATGAAGTTATGGACAGGATCGCTCAGGGGTTGGGGGCTTCATCCAACGAAAAGCTGCGCCTGATGTGGATCGGCGCCGGCGTCTGGCACGATCCCGGCTTTTACCAGGCGTTGGAAGAGACAATCGGGGCAGTATTTGTCTGGTCGATGTACATGCCCTTCGCTGGTCCGGCCTACATTAGGGACCTGGACGGAAACGTTATGGACGCGCTTGCCAGTCGGCTGGCGTCAATGAACGAAGTTCTCCATCTGCCGCCGTGGATGAACGGCTGGATGACGAGTGAAGCCGAACGCTGCGGTATCGATGCGGCTGTCATGCTCTTGCCCCCTGACAATCGCCTCTCGCAATCGGGAACCAAGCTGACCGCGCTTTCACTCGAAGCCGCTGGCGTACCAGTGCTCACGATCGATGCCGATATGGTCGACGCCAAGATCTGGGATCACGACAAGATGGTGGGGATGGTCTCCGCATTCCTTCAGGAGAAGGGATTGGCATGATCCGGCTCGCCGCATTTTGGATTCTGTTACTACTTGCGGGGTGTTCGCGTCCGCTGCCTGAAAGCGTGACCGAACTGACCTACGCCACGCCTTACCCGCCGTCGCATCCGTTCAGCCGGGCCGATCAGCGATGGATCGACTATGTGGCGAAGGCTTCAGGCGGTTCATTGCGTATCAGGCCGATCTGGTCGGGGGCTCTGCTGTCATCGGATATGTCGATGGAGGAGCTTCGGCATGGTGTTGCAGATATCGGACTGATCACGCCGATTTACACGCGCGGCAGTACGCATCTCATTCGAACCCAATCCGGGTTTTACAGCGGAGCCGAGTCGTTCGAGTCTCAGGTCGCTCTCTATCATTGCATCGAAGCAGGCGATCCGCAGGTCAATCGCGAGTTGGAAGGCCTCAAAGTGCTAGCGGTTCAGGGCGGCTTGCTGCCCGGCGTACTTACCCGGGACATCCCGGTCCGATCGCTGTCAGACCTGCGTGGCCTGCGCCTTCGCGCCCCAACCGAATTGTTGAGCGTGTTGGACGATCTTGGAGCAGACCCGGTAAACATGCCCATGGCCGATGTTTACTCGGCGCTTGCCAAAGGTGTGATCGATGGGGTCATCGCGCCGGTTGACACGCTCAAGGTCCTGCACTTTGCCGAAGTTGCAAAATATTACAACACGTTGAAGGTGCCACGCGGAGCCTATCCGTCGCGCGCGATCGGTGAGCGCCGCTGGAACGAACTGACTGACGCTCAACGCAGCATTCTGACGGAGGGCATTCCGGTCTGGGAGGCAGCCCTGGCCGAAGAGGTTCAGATCGGAGCCGAGCAGGGGCGCGCAGCAGCGGCAGATGGCGGGGTCGAAATGTTCGACATGCCTCAACAGGATCAGATCCGGTTTGAGAAACTCTATTTGCGTGACGCGGAGCGAAATGCGCAGCGGCTTGAACGCTACGGGATCGACGGACTTGCGGCATTCCGCATCGCTCGCAGTAGCGTTGTGGCGCGCAATCAAATTGAATGCGGAGGTAGGGAGTGAAGCAACCACTCGAAGGGATAAGGATAGCGGATTTCAGCCACGTGATGGCGGGTCCTTTTGCTTCCCACATTCTCCGCCTGATGGGTGCGGAAGTGATCAAGATTGAGCCCAAATCGGGTGATCAGTTCCGCAATTATGGCGGTGACCGTCGCTTCGATGGCATGAGCCCGGCGTTCATCGCGGCCAATGTTGGAAAGAAGTCGATCGCGCTTGATCTCAAGGATCCGGAGGAGCTGGAAATTGCGCGAAAGATCGTGTCCAAATCAGACATCTTCCTCGAAAACTTCCGTCCGGGTGTGATCGAGCGGCTTGGCCTCGGATATGATGCCGTGAAGGCGCTTCGAGGCGATGTCATCTATTGCTCTGTGTCGGGGTATGGACAGACCGGACCTCAGCGCGATTGGCCCGCGATAGACAACATCGTCCAAGCGACCAGCGGGATGATGATGTTGAGCGGCGCCGAAGGTGATCCGCCGGTGCGGGTCGGCTTTCCGATTGTCGATACCTTGACAGGTCAGACCGCTGCGGTGGCCATTCTCGGTGCGCTTATGCAGCGGGAAAGATCCGGGGAAGGGGCCTATATCGACGTCTCGATGCTCGACGCCAGTCTTGCCTTCATGACATCTGCACTGACGCCATATCTTGTGACCGGCAACAACATCAAGAGACTGGGCAATACCGGATACAGCGGATTGCCCACGGCTGACCTGTTCGAGACGAAGGATGGGCGCCATGTCTCGCTCGGCGTTGTGCAGGACAACCAGTTTGCGGCCCTCGTCAAGCACATCGGATGCGAGCGCTGGCTGGAGGATGCCCGTTTCGCAACTCCCGATGCAAGGCGGGCCAATTTTGAAGCAATGCGCGACGAGTTGCGCCAGGTCTTTGTGACGCGTGACGCTGCTGACTGGGAGCATGAACTGAGTGCAGCGGGAATCCCATGCGGAATGATCCGTCGCGTTGATGAGGCGGCCCAACTCTGCAGCAAGGATTCGCTGCTTCATCTCGCGGTCCAGGGCCTGCCGGTTTCGGGGCCGGTTGCCGTTCCGAACATCGGGTTCAAGATGGAGCCCGGAGAGCCTGGGACGGATCACTCGCCTCCCCATATCGACGAGAATCGCGCGGAAATCCTCGCCTGGCTCGAAGCTGAGGGAGAAGACAAATGATCGGTCAAAAGGAGCTTGTCGGAGCGGCCCTCGCGATTTCGTTCCTAACTTTGACCGTGGCGGCCAACAGTTCTGCCCTGGCGCAGCAAGGCCGGCAGTTCGACCCAGAGGCGTTCCGGCGTGCGCAAGAGGAGTTCAACAAGGTTCCCAACACGCCCGGCGATGGGCCCTATCCGGCGACGATCGAGACCGACCCCACGTTGCCGGGCCATGTGATCTACCGTCCGCGCGATCTTTCGGCCTTCGCAGGTGGAAAGCTGCCCATCCTGGTCTGGGGCAATGGCGCATGTGCAGACGATGGCGCCGCACACCGGCTTCATCTCGCGGAAATCGCATCGTACGGCTATCTTGTCGTTGCTGCCGGACACTGGCGCAGTGGGCCGGGGGCAACGGATGGGCCCGCGGAGCGACAAATGCCTGCTGACGGCGGATTACCGCCACCGGCTACGTCTGCCGATGATGTGAAGGCGGGCATCGACTGGGCTATCGAGGAAAGAGCGCGGCCAGAAAGCAAATATTACGGCAAGGTCGACGGCCAGTCGGTTGGGGTAGGTGGCCATTCCTGCGGTGGCCTCCAGGCAATCGAAGTTGCCGCCGATCCGCGGATCAAGACCGTGCTGATCCATAATAGCGGAATCTACAATGAGGGCGGCGGGCCGATTTCGGGTTTCTCGGTCTCGAAGGACATGCTCGCCAATTTCCACACGCCGGTGATCTACATTCTCGGCGGCCCGACCGACATCGCCTACGCCAATGGTTCGGACGATTTTGCCCGTGTCCAAAGGGTTCCCATTGTGCTCGCCAATCTGCCCGTTGGCCACGGCGGTACCTTCTCTCAGCCGATGGGGGGCGCGGTAGCGCATGTTTCGGTCGATTGGCTGGAATGGCAGCTCAAGGGCGACAAGGTCGCGGCCCGAACATTTCTGGGTGAGAACTGCCGGCTTTGCTCCGGCACCGAGTGGTCAATCGAACGCAAGGGCTTTTGAGCTTGTGGGCATGGGATCGGGCATAACGCGCTGCTTGAAGTTCGCATTGGCGGCGGTGCTGCTGGGCCCAGGCACAGCGATTGCCGCGACACCGGAGTATCGCGGGCCGGTTTATGACGGAGCTGCCGAGGGCTCGGAGGATTGGGCCTATCCACGAATAGTGGTGGAGCGCGGCGACAGTCGCATGATCTACAACACGCGTGAGCCGCTATACGAACTCTACCTGCCTGATCCGTCTGTCGCCAATGGTGCTGCAGTGATCATGCTTCCCGGCGGAGGTATGAGGATGCTTGGCGTGGGCAAGGGCACTCAGACGGAAATCGACGGCTTCCTGTCCCAGGGCATTGCGGTGGCGTTGCTCGAATACCGGACCCTGCAAATGTCACCTCAGGCGGTCGAACGGGCCTCCGCTCCGCCACCACCCAATGCTCCGCCGATGCGGTTTCCGAAGATGGATATCGTAAACGGCAATGCCAATCCGGCGCGCGACAATCCCGAGATAGCCAGATTGATCGAACTGGCAGTGAATGATGCACAGGCCATGCTTGCGATCATGCATATGCGGGCGGGCGAGTGGGGAATTGATCCGAAGCGCATTGGACTCCTCGGTACTTCTGCAGGGGGAGGGGTGGCTTTCGGGACACTCCTTGCCAATGCTCCTGATGAGCAGAAGCCGGACTTTTTCGTTTCGATTTTTGGCCCGTCTCTGCAGGACGTTGCGGCACCCGAAGATGCGCCGCCGCTCTATCTGGTAACCGAGGCCAATCACGGGCCGGTGACCGACGGGCTGATGGCAGTCTTCTCGATCTGGAAGGACGCCGGAAAGCCAGTCGAACTGCACATCTATGAAGTGCCCAATTTTTCCATGACGATCGACCTGTGGGGTGATCGCCTGTTCGAATGGATGCGTGAACAATCGATCATTCCAAGCGGGGAAAGCCAATGAAGGACGGCATGCGCAATTTCTTTGCCGGATTGGCGGTGGCTTCGTTTGGTGTCTTTTCCGCGATCGCAATCGCGTCTTCCGCTGACGGTACCAATCTTCATTGGTGGGAACCCGGTTCGGGCAAGGTTTTGCCCGAGTTCGCGGTCTATCCCGACCTTGCCGGCCATATCGGGATCCTCAACGCTGATGGCCCGGTAGATACCGAGGGGCATCCATTTTTCGAGCCTCTCGGCCCCAACGGCCGTGCCTGCGTCAGCTGCCATCAGCCTGCCGACGGGATGAGCCTGTCACTGCGTTCGATCAAGCAGCGTTGGCGGGAAACCGAAGGCACCGATCCCATCTTTGCGATGATCGATGGAGCCAATTGCCCCAATCTTCCCAAGGGCAATCCTGCATCGCATTCGCTGTTGCTCCAACGCGGCCTTTTTCGCGTCGGTATTCCCTGGCCGCCAAGGGACGCTGCGGGCAATGCAATTGAGCCCGAGTTCGATATCGAGGTGGTTCGCGATCCTGCCGGATGCAATACGGATCCGGTCTATGGCCTGAACAGTTCAAGCCCGACAATCTCGGTCTATCGCCGCCCCCGCGTGGTCGCAAACATGGGATATGTCGTTCATCAAAAGTTCGGCGTTAGCCCCTTCGTCGGCAAGACAGGCGAGCCTGCCCTTCGCGATCCTGACACCGGCAAGCCGCTCAATATGAACATGATGGCAGATGCGAGGGCGGTGACGCTCAAGACGCAGATGAAAGATGCGGCGCACAGCCATCTTGAATGGGACAGGCTGACGCCCGAACAAATGGCCCGGATCGAAGCATTCGAGCGACAAATCTACGCGGCACAGGTCGATATGGGGCCAGGTGGCAGCTTGATCGAACCCGATGGCCCCCCCGGTCTTGGTCCCTACAATCTGCGCGACGGCGATGCTGGAGTGCTTGGCAACAACATCACGCGGTGGGTCATACCAATGGGCGATGCCTGGCAGGAGCCCAAGCCAACTGAAACGGCCGAAGTAAGAGCCATGCGCGAATCAATCCTGCGAGGTCAGAAGATCTTTCACTTCCGGACCTTCTGGATCCGGGATTCGATGCATCTCAACACGGTTGGGCTGGGCAATCCGACCAAGAGAACCTGTTCGACCTGCCACGGCATGCACATGACCGGGCTCGATACGGTCAACGGCTGGATGGATATCGGCACAACCAACCTGCCCTGGGCCAAGGAGGCGCCGCGCAATCCCTGGCAGACCGAAGACGAGTTGATGCCACTGTTCAAGATTACCTGCAGCCGCAGCGCCCATCCGCATCCCTATCTTGGCCGTGTATTCTACACCCAGGACCCGGGGCGAGCGCTGATCTCGGGCAAGTGCAACGATGTCGGTACAATCGTGATGCAGCAATTCCGCGGGCTGGCGGCGCGGGCGCCCTATTTCTCGAACGGATCCGCCCAGAACATGCGCGAGCTGATCGACTTCTACGATCGCCGCTACAACATCCAGTTCAGCGAGCAGGAGAAGACCGATCTCGGCAACTTCCTGGATGCGTTGTGAGGAGGGGGAAATGAACCGTCTGCTGCCCGGCATCATCGCGCTGCCGCTGCTGTCTGCGTCTGCCCTGCAGGCGCAGGAACAGGGGCGGGTAGCTTTCGTCGCGTGCCCCATCGTGCAGGATACGCCGACAGTCCCGTGTTGGCTCGCGGCCCACGATGGCCAGATCTACTACATGGGGATCCAGAGCGACGTTTCAGCGCCGTTCAACCCGCCCTCTCTGGGGCATAAGGTGCTGGTGGAAGGCAAGTTAGCCGATCACGAGGAATGCGGCGCGAAGGTGATCGAACCGATCACAATCTCGATCATGCCGGAACTGTCACCCGAATGCGATGAGCTCCGCATGGCGCGCGAAGGAGTGGATATCAGCTTCACCCCTCCGCGTCCGCCTGGGCCCAGCGGTGGCCGGCTTGCATTCAGCTTTCCCGACCCGCCGCCGCCTCCCAAACCGCCTTACACACCGAAATCATTCGACATTCCCTATGCCTTCGAAGGGATGGTCAACTTCCAGACTCCGCGCGTGATGACTCCGGCGCTGGAATACGCGCAGCTCAGCAAGGCCAAGCAAATCGAGGTCACTGGCTATCGCGGCGCAACTCGGCTCAGCGATGGCACACTGCTGGTCGAGCATGGCGGTATCGCCCGCGAGCGCGCGGAAGAAATCGTGAGGATGTTCCGCGGGGCCGGGCTCGAGGACGTCGAATTCAAGGTTACCGCTAGCGAGGAGGCGATCGAGGGAGGGCCCGAGAACCGGCACGTCAGCATTACCATCGTGCCATAAGAGGACCGGCGAACATCCGTCGGCAGAACGATTGATGGGAGTGGACTGCCATGAAGACCGCCAGACGCACATTCATCCAGGGGATGGCCGCAACCGGGGCTCTATCGGGTTATCGAGCTTCGGCCGCTAGCTCGCCTCGGCCAAACATCCTTGTGATCCTGGCCGACGACATGGGCTGGGCCGATCTGGGTTGCTTCGGATCGCGCCACATAAGAACGCCGCATCTCGACCGCTTGGCAGCGGCGGGTGTTCGAATGACCGACTGCTACGCGAGTTCTCCGGTCTGCTCGCCTACCCGCCTGTCGATGGCCACCGGGCGCTACAATGTTGCATTTCGAACCGGGCTGATCGAGCCGTTCTCGGCCGGGGAATGGGGCGATTCCGCGATCCCGGAAGGCTATCCCACTCTTCCTGCACTTTTGCGAGAGGCGGGCTACGGCACGTCGCTGATCGGCAAGTGGCACCTCGGCGAGAGCGAGGGCGGCAGTCCGCTGGCGCATGGTTATGACGAGTTTTACGGCTTTCTAGGCGGTGCCATCGACTATTTCACGCACCAATGGCGGGGCGAGTACGCCTTGCACCGCGGGGAAGAGAAATCCGAAGATTTTGGCTACATGACCACCTTGCTCGCCAATGAAACGGTCAAGGCGCTTGCGCGATACAATGAGAGTGAAAAACCGTTTCTGATCAGCCTCCATTTCAACGCGCCCCATTGGCCGTGGGAAGGGCCGGAAGATCAGGCGCTGGGAGGCGACGGAGGTAGCAGTATCGCCAGTGGCGGTTCGCTCGAAACCTACGCGCAGATGATGGAGAGCCTTGATCGCAATATCGGAAGGGTATTGCGCGCGCTAGACAATCTCGGAATGGCGGATGACACGCTGGTGATCTTTACCAGCGATAATGGCGGTGAGCGTTTTTCCGAAGTGTGGCCCTTCACCGGGATGAAAGGGATGTTGCTCGAAGGAGGCATTCGCGTTCCCGGCATTGTTCGTTTTCCGGGCAGAATTCCGGCTGGTGTCGATTCCGCGCAAATGGCCAGCACGATGGACTGGATGCCGACCATTCTCGACGCCGCCGGGGTCAAACCGCGCCAGGATCAAGTGCTCGACGGTATTTCGCTCCTGCCGCCGCTCGCCAGCGGCCGTTCAATCAACCGCTCCCTTTTCTGGAAGTTCCAGGGCCACAACCAGCGCGCCGCAAGGGTTGGTAACTGGAAGTACCTCAAGCTGGATGACAACGAGTTCCTGTTCGATCTCTCGGTCGATAGTCTTGAGCGCGCCGATATGGCGAAGAGCGAGCCTGAGAGGTTCGATCAGCTCAAGGCTGCGTGGGAAGAATGGAACAAGGGCATGGTTACCGACGACAGCATAGCCGGCTTCTGCCACAGTCCCGGCACACTCGCCGGCATGATGCCTGATGGCGAGGAATATAACTGCAAGGTCTATGGTCCGAGGCCTGAAGCTCCAAATCCCGAGACGTGATCTACGAGACACGACACAGGCCGATCTTGAAGCGCACGAATTGGGAAAACGCTTAAGCTCCTAACTTCCCGGTTCCCCGCTGATCCCCGCGTCTGTCTGGGTTATCGGGCGGATCGTGCCGTCAGGATTGAAGTCCATATATTCGACCGCAACCGCCCTGCGACCGGTCGCAGGCTTGAGATCGCCGATTGTCAGCTGTGCGTCGTGGTAGAAGAAATACCACTGGTCCTTGAACTCGATGATACCGGGATGGATCGTGAAGCTGTTGCGGGCTTCTCCGGTAATCAACCCCTTGTATTCCCACGGTCCCGTGATTGCGGGTGCCATGGCATAGGCAATCCGCTCATTGCCGGGATTGTCCTCATCGATCGTAGCGTATGCGAGGTAATAGCGGCCCTCGCGTTTGAATAGCCAGGGTCCCTCGGTGAAGTCAGGCAGTTCGATCGTCCTGATTTCACCGTCAAGCTCAGTCATATTGGGCTTCAGCTTCACCAGGAAGCAGGTGAAGTGACCCCACATGAGCCACGGAGTCCCATCGTCGTCGATGAACACGGTCGGGTCGATATCCTGGTCATAGTCGCGCCCCACCGTGGTCATGCTGTTGGTCACCAGAGCGGAGCCGCGAGCATCGACGAACGGCCCGGTCGGGCTGTCCGAAACTCCCACACCGATTGCGAAGCCGCGGTCGGGTTCCTTGTGCTTGACCGGGGCGTAGAAATAGAACTTGCCGTCCTTCTCCACCGCTTGAGCAGCCCAGGCGCTGTTGTTTGCTTCCGCCCAGGAGAAATCGGCTTCACGCATGGCCGGACCGTGCGCCTGCCAGTGACGCAGATCCTTCGACGAATAGACCAGCCAATCGTTCATTGCGTAGAGTACGTCGCCCGTCGCAATGTCATGCGTAGTGTAGAGATAGACCGTGTCACCCACCACTAGTGGCGCAGGATCGGCTGTGAATGCGTCAGTGATGATCGGGTTGCTGCCCGGTAGACGCTCGGCATTGTCTTGCTGACCAGCGCATCCCGCCAACGAGATGTACGCTGCAATGATCGTGCTGCTGCGCAATCCGATCTTCAATACCCTGTTCATTTTGCGAACTCCGACTATTGCAACCGGTTAGCGAACCTCAAGCATGACGACCGACTTCGCAGGCATGGTCAGCATCAGGCGACTGCCGTTGATCTTTGCGCCGCCGAAGGGCTTTGGAACGACTGCGTCCTTGTCCTCGAAGGTGTTGTGCGCATCCATCCTGGCCGCGGTAATGATACGGCCGCTCACGGCCTTGCCGCTCGCCCCATCGAGGGTGATGGACACCTTCTCGGACGCTTTCGGATCGACATTCGTGAGTGCGATGCGCAACACACCATCGGTTCCGCGCACCGCGCTGGCGCTGATCTTGGCGAGCGACCATTCGTCCTTCGCATATTCGGGTGTTTCGACATTCACCGGATAGACGATTCCGTCCTGATAACCTTGGTAGAGGTCGAAGACATGATAGGTTGGCGTCTTCACCATTTTCGCGCCTTCGGTGAACATCATCGCCTGTAGCACATTGACCATCTGCGCGATGTTCGCACCGCGAACGCGATCCGTATGCTTGGCGAAAATATCGAAGTTGAGACTGGTGACCAACGCGTCCCGCAGAGAATTCTGTTGCCGCAGGAACCCGTCATGCGTGCCAGGGTCCTTGTCATACCAGGTGCCCCATTCGTCGATCAGCAGGGCAACCCGCTTTTCGGGATCGTGCTTGTCCATGACTTTCGAATGAGCGACGATCACATCGTCCATGCGAACGGTTTTTGCCAGCGTGCGGGCCCATTGCTCCTCGTCGAAGCCTATTGCGGAACCCTTGTGTTCCCAATTGTTGGGCACGGTGTAATAGTGCACGCCGATACCATCGAAGAACTGGCCGGCCCGCTCCATCATCACATCGGTCCAATGCGTGTTGAAATCGCTCGCGCCACTGGCGACCTTCATGGTCTTCTGCCCAGCAGGCGTTTTCACGAAGGTCGAATAACGGCGAGTGATGTCGGCAGCATACTCGGCCCGCATATTGCCTCCGCAGCCCCACAGTTCGTTGCCGAGGCCGAACATGGATAGGTTCCAGGGTTCCTTCCTGCCGTTTTCCGCACGTTCCTTGGCCAGGCTCGATCCGATCGGAGCAGTCATGTATTCTACCCATTCCGCCATCTCGTAGGGAGGGGCCGATCCGATATTGCCCGAGACATAGGGTTCCGCGCCGACCGCTTCGGCAAAATTCATGAACTCATGCGTACCGAATTTGTTGTCTTCGGTGACATAGCCCCAATGCGTGTTGATCTTGACCTTGCGGCCGGTCTTCGGGCCAATCGCTTCGCGCCAATGATATTCGTCAGCAAAGCAGCCGCCGGGCCAGCGCACGAGTGGAACCTTGATGGCCCGCAGCGCGTCGAGCACGTCCTTGCGATAGCCGTTCTCGTTCGGGATCGGGCTGTCCTTGCCGACCCAGATGCCATCTTCGATCCCATTGCCAAGGTGTTCGGCGAATTGCCCGAAAATCCGCTTGTCATATTTCGGGGCGGGTGCATCCGCATCGACAGTAACATTGGTATCTGCAAGTGCAGGCGAGGCCATAGCGAGCGCGATCGCCGCTCCGAATAGAATACGCATCAATCTCTCTCCGTTGCGCGGGTAGCCCGCGTCTTTTCATTTGTAGTTCCACGCCCTTGCCTGGGCGCCCTTCGTTGCAAGTTGCGATTCACCGCCATTCTTCGCGTTGACGAACGGCGAGTGCACCTTCTCGCGTAAAATCACATCTCCCAACCAAGTTGTGGTTTGATTTTCTTGTCAGACAATATAGATTGCTTCTCGAAGATCAACAGCCAATTTGGGCTGTTATGTTTGCAATTCCGCGGATTCCGGGTGCATGGGAGAGTCTGGCAAATGATTGAAGTCACCAAGTCGGAGCTGCCTGTGACGAAAGCGAAGCGCGAACCATCGCACATGAGGGTATCCCGGGATCTCGGCACTTCGATTGTGACCGGTCTTCACAAGCCTGGAAGTGTGCTGCCCGGCGAAATTGAAATCGCGGAGAAGTTCGGCGTTTCCCGAAGTGTCGTCCGAGAAGCATTGAGAATGCTGTCAGTGCGAGGGCTTATCGAGAGCCGCCCCAAGATCGGAACGCGCGTTAGGGAGCGCAAGCATTGGCAGCTTCTCGATCCCAAATTGCTTGAGTGGATGTTCGAATCTCCGCCGCCGGCAAAGTTCGTCAGGAATCTGTTCGAGCTGCGGTTGATTGTCGAACCGGCTGCGGCGGAACTGGCTGCGCAAAAGAAGACTGCGCGCCAACTTGCGACATTGGGACATGCGGTGGAAGAAATGGCGCGGCACTCGCTGCATACGAGCGAGGGTCAGCTGGCCGACCAGGAGTTTCACGCTGCCATTCTGGAAGCGACGGATAACGAGCTTCTGATCAACCTGTCCGCCAGCATCGGCGCCGCAGTTCGCTGGACGACCTACTTCAAATATCGCAATCCCAAGAAAAAGCCGCGCGATCCGATCGACGATCACCGTGCGCTGTTCGAAGCCATTGCGAGTGGCGATGGCGCACGTGCACGACAGGTCACGATCGATCTCATCAAGCAGGCGGAGCAGGACACCGAAGAGGCCCTTGGCTAACCTGAATTCGTCAATGAACCGCCAAGAGCAGCCCGGCTGGCGAAGTTCGCGCGGTTAGTGGTTGTCGCGCGGGATGCCCCTGGTCTGGGCGATCCGTTGATATTTCTCTGAGCCTTCCAGGATCGCGCCACTTGCCATGTCGCCGACCAGCCTGCGCTGCATTTCCTGCCACGGTGTCTGGCTTTCAGGATATTGGTATCCGCCATTCGCCTCCAGTTCGGCGCGGCGCGCGGCCAGTTCCTCGTCCGGGACAAGAATATTGGCGGTGCATTTGCGAAGATCGATCCGTATGCGATCCCCGGTGCGCAACAGCGCCAATCCGCCATTTGCCGCCGCTTCAGGGCTGGCGTTTAGGATAGAGGGGCTTCCGCTGGTTCCCGATTGTCGGCCGTCACCCACGCAGGGCAGCGAATGGACGCCTTCGGCCAGCAGATAGGCGGGCGGGCGCATGTTCACGACTTCAGCCGAACCAGGATAGCCGATCGGGCCGGTGCCGCGCATGAACAGGATCGTGTCCGGTGTGATTTCCAGCGACTTGTCATCGATCTTTGCGTGATATTCCTCGGGGCCGTCGAACACGACTGCCGTGCCTTCGAAAGCGTCCGGATCATCAGGGTTCGAAAGGTAACGCGCGCGGAACTCTTCCGAGATAACACTCGTCTTCATGATCGCGGAGTCGAACAGATTGCCCGACAGCACGATGAAGCCGGAAGAGTTGAGCAGCGGATCGCCGAACGTGCGGATGACGCGATCGTCCTCAATCTCGCTTCCCGTGCAATTCTCGCCAACAGTCTTGCCGTTCACCGTTATCGCATCTTCAGCGATCAGTCCTTGTTCGATCAGCTGGCCGAATACGGCGGGCACGCCCCCGGCGCGATAGAAATCCTCACCGAGATATTCTCCGGCGGGTTGGAGATTCACGAGCAGCGGAACATCGTGCCCGATCACCTCCCAATCCTTGATCGGCAACTCCACGCCAATATGCCGTGCAATTGCCGCCAGGTGGATCGGTGCATTCGTCGACCCGCCAATGGCGGAATTGACCCTGATCGCGTTGTCGAAGGCCTTGCGGGTCAGGATGTCGGACGGTTTCAGGTCTTCCGCCACCATTTCGACGATCCGCTTGCCGGTGAAATAGGCGTTCTCCTGGCGGTCCCGGTAGGGTGCGGGAATTGCCGCCGAACCGGGAAGCGACATGCCCAGCGCCTCGGCCAGCGAGTTCATCGTGGTCGCAGTCCCCATCGTATTGCAATAGCCAGCCGATGGAGCAGAGCTGGCGACCAGCCTGATGAACTCCTTGTCATCGATCTCTCCCGAAGCGAGCAATTCGCGCGCTTTCCAAACGATGGTGCCGGAGCCGGTGCGTTGCCCCTTGTAATATCCGTTAAGCATGGGCCCGACGGAGAGTGCGATGGCCGGGATGTTTACAGTGGCGGCCGCCATCAATTGCGAAGGAGTCGTCTTGTCGCAGCCGATCGTGAGCACCACGCCATCGATGGGATAGCCATACAGCGTCTCGACCAGGCCAAGATAGGCAAGATTGCGGTCCAGCGCGGCGGTTGGCCGCTTGCCCGTTTCCTGGATGGGGTGGACAGGGAACTCGATGGCGAGACCGCCCGCCTCGCGGATCCCTTCGCGCACTCGCTCCGCCAGCACCAGATGATGGCGGTTGCAGGGGCTTAGATCGCTGCCCGACTGTGCGATGCCGATGATTGGCTTTCCGCTCTGAAGTTCTTCCAGCGAAAGGCCGAAGTTCATGTAGCGCTCCAGATAGAGCGCGGTCATGTCGGCATTGTCGGGATTGTCGAACCAGGCGCGGCTGCGCAGTCTGGTTGCGGAGGGCTTTTCGCTCATCGATCGTGCTTTCGGTCCAGCGTGGATACGCGATAAATCATTGTGTGGCGGTAGGTTTCGCCCGGGTTGAGGCGCGCCGAACCGAAGGCCGGCTGGTTTGGGGTGTCGGGGAAGGCCTGCGGCTCCAGAGCAATGGCGTCACCCATGCGATAGACCTGGCCGCCCTTGCCGATCAGCGTTCCATCCAGGAAATTGCCCGAATAGAACTGAATTCCTGGCTCGGTCGTAAGCACTTCCAACACACGCCCTGACAGCGGATGTTCGACACGTGCGGCGAGCTGCGGCTGGCTGGTGCGCCCCTTGTCCAGAACCCAATTGTGGTCCCAGCCGTGACCCAGCGCTATCTGGTCGTCACTTCCGCCGCGCAGCCCGTCATAGAGCATCCGGCCCTCGCGGAAATCGAACACCGTGCCTTCCACGCTGCGGCGCTCTCCGGTCGGGATCAGATCTGCATCGACGGGCAGGTAGCTGCTGGCCGGGACGCTCAGCTTCTGGTCATAGGTGCCATAGGGCCAACCATTCCCGCCAAGGTTGAACAGTGCGTGATTGGTCAGGTTGACCACCGTTGGTGCATCGGTCTGTGCTGTGAAATCGATGATGAGCGAACCGCTATCGTCGAGCGAGTAGGCAACCTGTACATCGAGATTGCCGGGATAGCCCTGATCCCCGTCTGGGCTGCGCAGGGTCATGACTACGCTCGCCTTGCCGTCATCGCTGCTGACAGACGCGATGGTCCAGTTGCGCTTGTCGAAGCCTTCGGTTCCGCCGTGAAGCGAATTGGTTCCGTCGTTCTGCGTGAGATGGACTGTGCGACCGTCAAGTTCGAAGCTGCCAGTCGCAATGCGGTTGGCATAGCGGCCGATCGTCTGGCCCCAGTAATTGTGCTGGTCGAGATAGCCGGCGAGCGTATCGGGCCCAACCGTAATATCGGCCATACGCCCATCGCGATCGGGGGCGTTGAAGGCCTGGATCGTGGCACCTAGCGTGACGAGAACGACACTGACCCCGTTTTCGCCCGTCAGTGTGACCGCTTCAACCTGCTCCCCGTCGGGCAGTGTGCCGAAAGCGGTTCTTTGTGCTGTGGCTGCTGCTGCAGGGGTGGCCATGCTGGCCATAGCCATTGAGAAGCAAGCCCCAATAAGCGCAACTCCTGATTTTGTCATGCTAAGCCTCTCCGAAATTCTCTGATTTTTTGTCGTTGACGTGTTATTCGAATCACATATAGTCTGACATATAAAAATTTGGCAATGCCCCTTTTCGGATTCCTCGAAAGGTGGAGCTGGGAGTTACGGAATATGCCAAGCCCTTCGGTCACTACTAATGCAGCGCAAGGGGGGGATGCTCCCCCGCAGACCTATGGCAAGGCGCTTGCCTTGCTGGCGAGCCTCTTCTTCATGTGGGGCTTCATAACGGTCATCAACAATACCTTGCTGCCGCATCTGCGCAGCGTGTTCGAGCTCAACTATTTCCAGACCACGATCATCGAATCGGTGTGGTTCATCGCCTATGGTGTGATGGGCATGCCATCAGCCTTTCTGATCGAACGGATCGGCTACAAGAAGGCGCTCATTCTGGGGCTGGTCGTCATGGCCGTCGGCGCTCTGGGCATGATCGGGGCGGCGCAGGCCATTTCCTTTGGTGTCACGTTGCTTGCGCTGTTCGTGATCGCCAGCGGCATCACGCTGCTGCAAGTCGCGGCCAATCCCTATGTTGCTGTGATTGGGCCGCATGAAAGCTCCGAATCGCGTCTGACGCTGGTGCAGGCTTTCAATTCGATGGGGACTTTCTTCGCGCCCTATTTCGGCGGTTATTTGATCCTCAGCCGCACGGTGGGCGGTACTTCGCTCGAAGGGACGCAATTGACCGTGGAGCAGCGCATCGCCGATGCGCAGGCGACGCAACTTCCCTATTTCCTCGTCGCGGTTGTGCTTGTTGTCATCGCCTTCATCATCTGGCGTGCTCGGCTGCCGCAACTGGGGGCGAGTACGCGCAAGGCCAATCGCGAAGAGCGCAAGAAGCTCTCGCTCTGGTCGCACAAGAACCTGGTTTATGGCATCCCCGCGATCTTCATTTACCTGATTGCGGAAATCGGTGTTGCCAATCTGTTCATCACTTTCGTGATCCTTCCTGATATCGGGGGCATCACACCGGCAGAGGCGGCCAATTACCTGATCCTGCTATGGGGCGGGATGATGGTTGGACGCTTCCTGGGCAGTTTCATCATGCGCAAGTATGCAGCCAACCTGGTGCTGGCGGCGTTCGCGCTGTTTGCCACGGTCGTCATGGTTGGTGCGGCCACGCTGCATGGCCCGGTCGCCATGTGGTGTCTGATCCTTGTCGGACTGGGCCATTCGATCATGTTCCCGACAATCTTCGCGCTGGGTATCAAGGGGCTCGGCCCGCTCACGGAAGAGGCCTCTGGACTGCTGATTACTGCCATCGCCGGCGGGGCGCTGGTTGCCGTTCAGGGCTGGCTTGCAGATAGCTATGGCCTGCAGGAGAGCTTCTGGCTGACGGTCGTCTGCGAGCTTTACGTGCTGTGGTATGCGCTGTTCGGGTCGAAGCCGACCAACATCTTGCCGGACGAAGTGCTGGTCGATGTTGAGCCGGAGGCTGCCGTCCAGAACTGAAGGCAATGCGCAATCCCCGCCACATTTCTTGTGGCGGGGTGAGCGTGCTTCTTGAGGCCGGTATGGTCGTGGCGGGGCGGGCGCACCGCTTCCAGTCGTTTGGCGGGCATTTCGAAGCTGGTTCGGTAGGAAACCGGCTTGACCCCGACCATGCGTAATATATTGTCCTACAAATATCGGCTTGAGTGGGAGTTGCGGGTGTCCGGCGGTGACTACATCGCGATCGATTGGGGAACGAGCAATCGCCGCGTCTATTCGATGCGCGGCGATGGTTCCGTTTTGGACAGCTGGCGGGACGACAATGGAGTCACGCGCATGTCGCCAGAGGACTACCCGCGAGAATTCGCTGCCATTCGGGCGCGCAATGGCAAGCTGCCGATCATTGCTGCAGGCATGATCGGTTCGAGCCGTGGCTGGCGCGAGGTTCCCTATTGCAGCGTGCCTGCCAATGTTGCTGATCTAGCCGGCGAATGTCTTGCTTGCGAAGAGGATATCCTTCTCGTTCCTGGCGTGTGTGACCGCAGCGGCGGTGGTGCCGATGTCATGCGCGGCGAAGAGGTGCAGGTTCTGGGTGCGCTCAGGACCGAGGCAATTGAAGGGGACGCTTTGTTCTGCCAACCGGGCACGCACAACAAGTGGATCGAAACCACGGGGGATCGGATCGCTTCCGTCGCCACGGCTATGACGGGCGAGATTTTCGATCTGCTCAAGTCTCACTCGATCCTGTCCGAAATGCTGACTGGGGCGGTAAAGACTGGCCCTGCATTTGAAGACGGAGTTGAGCGCGGAGCCGGTGCAGTCGACCTGATGACCGCACTCTTTCAAGCGCGCGCCGCCGCGCTGCTGGGCGTGCGGGAGGCAGAGGAAACGGCGTCTTACGTCAGCGGTCTGCTGATTGGCAGCGATGTCGGGTCACGCAAGAATTCGCCAGCACGCGAAATCATTCTGCTGGCTTCGGGTGATCTGGCCGAGCTCTATTCGGCCGCAATTGCCCAACTCGGCATGAAGGCTCGGCACACGGATTCGTCTGCGGCATTCGTTGCCGGTATTCACGCAATTCAGGAGCAGCTCCGATGAGCGCACTCGATTTCGACACGGCTTTTGAAGCTTGCCCACTCGTGGCGATTCTGCGCGGCCTGACGCCCCCGGAAGCGGCCGACATCGGCCTGGCTCTGGTTGAAGCGGGATTTACCCTGATCGAAGTGCCGCTGAACTCGCCCGAGCCGCTCTCATCCATTGGGATCATGCAGGAACGGTTCGGTGACCGCGCAATGGTGGGGGCTGGAACGGTTCTTTCGCCTCACGATGCCGAAGCAGTCGCAGGGGTAGGCGGTCGGTTTGTCGTTTCGCCCAATACGCATGCTCCGACCATCGAAAGGACTCGGGAGTTGGGGATGGCCAGCCTGCCGGGATATTATACCGTGAGTGAAGCCTTCACCGCGCTCGATGCCGGGGCCACGGCGCTCAAGCTGTTCCCGGCCGATTGTACGCCGCCTGCCATGCTCAAGGCACAGCGCGCCGTCCTGCCCAAGGATACAAGAGTGCTGGCCGTGGGGGGCATCAACAAGGACAATATGGCCGAATGGACGGCTGCAGGTGCCGACGGTTTCGGCCTCGGTTCCATTCTCTACAAACCCGGAAAGACAGCAGAATCCGTCGCGGCAGACGCGCGGGCGCTGCTTTCCGCCATTGGAAAAGCATGATGACGCAAGCAAGACTTTTGCAGCACCGTTCGCCTTCAGGGGAACGCCGACTGGTATTGGCGGAAGGGGAGGGCGATGCCCATTTCCTTTCAGGGGCTGGCTCGGTCCTTGAACTGGCGCAGGAGGCGACTGCGCAAGGTTCTACCTTGCTCGCGCTGGCCCGGCAGCGTCGCAGTTCGGAGAGCGTCGATATCGGTGCCGAATATGAAGCTGGCAATTTCCTGCCCGCGATCGACCACCCCGACAGCGCCCGTATCCACTTGACCGGCACCGGGCTGACGCATCTCGGTTCAGCCGAGGGTCGCGACAAGATGCACCGGGCGATGGCCGATGCCGCGATGCAGACCGATTCCATGAGGATGTTTCTGGAAGGCCTTGAAGGTGGCAAGCCCGCAGCGGGCGAAGAGGGACAGCAGCCTGAATGGTTCTACAAGGGTGACGGGCAATCGATTGTTGGACCGCGGGATCCGCTGCCATCGCCCCATTTCGCCAGGGATGGCGGTGAGGAGCCGGAGCTGGCTGGCATCTACCTGATCGGACCCGATGGCACTCCGTTCCGCCTGGGGGTCGTGCTGGCCAATGAATTCAGCGATCACGTGACCGAACGCCACAACTATCTCTGGCTCGCCCATTCGAAACTCCGGCCCGCCGCGCTCGGTGCCGAGCTGCTGCTTGGCGATCCTCCTGCCGATATTCGCGGTACCAGCCGCATTGTCCGTGACGGGGAATGCCTTTGGGAAAAGCCCTTCCTGACCGGCGAAGACAATATGTCGCATACAATCGCGAATTTGGAGGCACATCACTTCAAATATGCCGGTTTCCGCCGTCCGGGCGACGTCCATGTGCATTTCTTCGGCACAGCCACGCTGTCATTTGCTGACGGCATAGAAACGAAGGAAGGCGATGTGTTCGAAATCTCGGCGGCGCCATTCGCGCTGCCGCTTCGCAACACGCTCGAGATTGCACCCAGTCAGAAGCATGAGGTGCAAGTGCTATGACCGCTCCCATAAGGCTTGCAGTGGTTGGGCTTGGCAAGATTGCCCTTGACCAGCATCTTCCCGCCATTGACGGTACGAGCAAGTTCGAACTGGTCGCTACCGTCACGCGTGGTGGGACGTCCAGTGTGCCAGGCGTGCCTTGCGTCAGCAGTATCGAGGAACTCGCCGAATCCGGCATTGCGGTGGACGCGGTGTCCATCTGCACTCCGCCACAAGTGCGCTACGACATTGCCCATTTCGCGATCGAGCGTGGCTGGCACGTCATGCTGGAGAAGCCGCCTGGCGCCACGCTGGCGGAGGTGGTTGCACTGCGTGAAGCTGCCGGAAAAGCAGGCGTCAGCCTGTTCGCAACCTGGCATTCGCGCTTCGCCCGCTCCGTAGAACCGGCGCGAAACTGGCTGAAAGGCCGAACGCTCAAGAGCGCGAAGATCACCTGGCGCGAAGATGTGCGAGTCTGGCATCCCGGGCAGGAATGGATCTGGGCACCCGGCGGGTTCGGCGTGTTCGATCCGGGGATCAACGCTCTGTCCATCGCCACGCGCATCCTGCCGGAAGCGCTGTTTGTGACGAAGTCGGAACTCTTCTTTCCTTCCAATCGTGGCTCGCCGATCGCAGCGTTGGTCTCAATGCGCGATTGCAATGGGGCGCCGGTCGAAATGGATCTCGATTTTCGCCAGGAGGGGCCACAGCATTGGGACATAGAGGTTGAAACCGATGCGGGCGGTCTGAAGCTCAGCCAGGGCGGGGCTGTTCTCTCGATAGCGGGGGTCGAAGACGAAACCGAAGACCACGCGCTGGAAGGCGAATATCCCGGTCTCTATTCGCGTTTCGCGGCGCTGATCCGGGCCGAGGTGTCCGATGTCGATGTCAGTCCGCTGAGGCTGGTCGCAGACGCCTTCCTGTGCGGACAGATCACAATGGTGGAAGCCTTCGACTGGTAGTCAGTCGATCCAAAGAAAATCTGATGGGAGTTTCACGTGGCTAACAAACTACGCTTTACACGCCGTTCCTTGATGGGGACTTCGCTTGCGGCGGGGGCGGCGCCTCTGCTGGCGCAAACCCCTGCCTTGTCCGGGTCACGCCCTGCGAAATCTGCGCAGCTGGCACCGACGCCGCCGATGGGCTGGAATAGCTGGAACAGCTTTGCGACCACCATCACCGAAGATCAGGCGCTGGAACAAGCCCGGATCATGGCGAAGGAATTGCTGCCCGTCGGTTACGATATCCTGACCGTCGATATCCAGTGGTACGCGCCCAATGCGTCCAGCTATACCTACGAAGCGAAACCCTTCCACACCATGGACGGGTATGGCCGGCTGGTGCCTGCGCCGAACCGGTTTCCATCGAGCAAAGGCGGCAAGGGCTTCGCGCCGCTGGCCGCGAAAGTTCACGACATGGGCTTGCGCTTCGGCGTGCATCTTATGCGCGGCATCCCGCGGATAGCGGTGGAGCGCAACCTGCCTGTGTTTGGCACCGGCTCTTTCGCCAGAGATATAGCCGACACGAAAAGCGTCTGCCCGTGGAACCCCGACATGTACGGCATCGACATGTCGAAGCCCGATGCGCAGGCCTATTATGACAGCGTATTCGGCCTGTTCGCTTCTTGGGGGGTGGATTTCGTGAAGGTGGACGATCTGGCGCGGCCCTACGATGCCCATGCGCCGGAAATCGAGGCCATCCACCGCGCTATCGTGAACTCAGGCCGCCCGATGATCCTCAGCATGTCGCCCGGCGAAACCCCGGTCATTCGCGGCGATCACGCGCGCAACTATGCCCAGATGTGGCGGATTTCGGACGACTTCTGGGACGAATGGCCATTGCTGGAGGCCCAGTTCACGCGTCTCGAAAACTGGAATCCTTTCATGGGCAATGGTGCATGGCCAGATGCCGACATGCTTCCTTTGGGCAGGCTGGCACTGGGCGACCGGGACAGCAAGTTCACACCTGACGAACAGCAGACAGTGATGACACTCTGGTCGATCGCACGGTCCCCGCTGATCATGGGCGGTGACCTCAGATATCTCGACGATGCGACCAGGCGCTTGCTCACAAATCCGGAAGTCATTGCCGTGAACCAGGCTTCATCCGGAAACCGGCCTCACTTCCTTGAAGACCTAACGCGTATCTGGTCGGCCCGTGCCGCGAATGGCGATCGCTATCTGGCGCTGTTCAATACTGGCGAAAGCGAACGCACGGTCGGCATTGATCTGGATCTGCTGGGTATCCATGGATCGGTCACAGTAAGGGATCTGTGGGCCCGCCAGGCTGACGGAACCGCCACGGGCCGTATCGATCGCACGGTTCCTCCGCACGGATCGCGCCTGCTTCGGCTGGCTTGAGGCGGGACCACTAATTCTCCGAACCACGCTCTCGGCAGGGCTTGGCGTTCAGCCGCCCTGCCGAGTTCGGTCCTGCCCATGCCCCGCGATCCAATGCGGTGATGGTTATGGTGCCGGTCCGGTCCCCTGTCTCAGCCCCTTGCCAGAACCAATCTCTGCGGGCTGCGGAAATTGGATGAGGGGATCCAGGGGAAGTCTTCCTCTGCCACGGAGAAATCGGGGATCGTAGCGAGCAACTCCTCGGCCGATACCTGGCATGCGAGCCGCGCCAATGCGGAACCGAGGCAGGCATGAACGCCTCCACCGAAACCGAGATGCCCCTTGGGCTTGCGGGTAATGTCGTAAACGTCCGGATTCTCGAATTTGCGAGCATCGCGGTTGGCTGAGCCGTAGCACAGCATCACGAAATCGCCCGGCTTCATCACCTTGCCATGTAACTCCGTTTCCTGCGCGATGCAGCGACGGAAACGCTGGGCGGAGGTGTTGAAGCGCAGGCTTTCCTCGATCGCATCGGGGATCAGCGCGGGATCTGCCGCCAGCGCACGCCTTGCGTCCGGGAATTGCGCCAGATTGAGCCCGAGCATGGAGAGGAAGCCGGAGAGGCTCTCGATCCCCGCCATGATAAGCGTGGTCACGGTCAAGCGGACTTCCTCGTCGCGCAGTTTTTCACCATCGATTTCGGCGGTGATGAAGTTCGACAACAGATCATCGCCCGGCGCTTTCTTGCGTTCCTGGACCAGCGCTTCGGCATAGTCGGACATCCAGCGATAGGCTTCCAGCTGATCGTCGTTCTTGCTGCGCAGAACCGGGTCGGTCTGTGTCATCAAGACAGCCTTGGTGCGCACTTCCTCGCGCCCTTCCTGGGGCAGACGGAACAGGGCAAAGATGAGGTCCAGCGTCACGCGAGAGGAAAACTCGGCGACATAGTCGAATTGGTCCTTCTCCCTGAGCGCTTCGAGGTGGCCCCTTGCAGCCAGCCTCAATGGCTCAACCGTTTCCTGCAATGCGCTCTTGAGCATGGCCTTCTGGATCAGTCCGCGCAGGCGGTCATGCCGGGGCGGATCGGTTGAGCCTAGCGTCGCACCGGCGCGGCCCGGCAATTCATCGACCAGATTGCCTTTGGCCGAGGAATAGGTCCGCCAATCCTGCAACGCGCGCAGGATGTCGTCGTAGCGGCTGAGCACCCACATGCCCGCTTCCTCGCACCAGAAAAGTGGGAATTCCTCGCGCAGTCGCTCGTAAGCGGGATACGGATCTGCGTCATTCTGCGGCGAATAGGGGTCAAAGCGGAAATCCTCCGCCAGTATCGAATCGGTAGCCATTCTCTCCCTCCAACTGTTGAAGAGACATTGCCATGCCGGGCGCATATCAGGCGATGCACGATCCCTGCATAGACTTGGACATTTCTATCAAACTGGTGCATCCATTGTCGATGGATCGAACCGGTGAAGAGTGGCGAAAGTTCAGCCTTTATGGAGAGGAATGGGCGGAAGGCGCACCTGAATTCCTTCATATCGAGACTGTTTCTGCTCGATCTCGCTTGCACGATTGGAACATCTCTCCCCATAGCCATCCGCATATTCACCAATTGCTTCTGCTGGAGCGGGGATCCGGACGCATTGCTGCCGATGGCGACGAAGAGCCGCTCTCGCAGCTCACTCTGGTGGCCGTGCCCAGCCTGTGCGTCCATGCTTTCGCCTTCGATCCGGGATCGGAGGGATGGGTGGTGTCGATCGCAGAAGATATGTTGCACGATCCCCGGCTTGCAGCGGCACGACAGCTTTCGCTCTTTCGCAGGCGCCGCGTGTCTCAGTCCGGACTGCAGCCCGGTTCGCCCGAACTTGCCCGGCTTGTCTGGCTGCTGGCGGATCTGGGGGCTGGGCAGGCCGATGGACATGCCGCCCGGATGACCGATGTCAGGGCGGCACAACTCTCCTTATTGCTGGCCTGCGCGGACGATCTTCTTGGAGAAAGCTCGAAAGGAGTTGCCGCAAACCGGCGGCGGCAAGTGGTGGACCGCTTTCGCGTGTTGGTGGACGATCACTTCGCTCATGGCTGGACAGTTGCGGATTACGCCAGGCAGCTTGCAACCACGGAACAGACCCTTAACCGTGCCTGCCATTCCATCCTGGCCAAGCCGCCAGGCGCAGTCATTCACGAGCGACTGTTGCTTGAAGCCATGCGCTATCTCAGCTTTTCCGGAGCGAGCGTGAAGGAAATCGCGGCGCGGCTCGGTTTCTCCGACCCCGCCTATTTCGCGCGATTCTTCAAGAAGATGACAGGGCGAACGGCGAGCGAGTTCCGGAAGCAACGCGACCTGTCTGAGCCGAGTGCTGCATCCTGAAGTCAGACAATCCGTGAACCTCGCCGAGCCCTGGTGATGGGATACCCTATCGGGAACTTCGACTGCTTATGCAGGCTCGGATGCCCTCGCATGGCCATCTGTTGACGGCCCGGAACATGCCCGCATGGGCAGGTTGTCCGTGCCTACTCCGGGTGGGAGCCTAGCTCCTCAGCATTTGCCGGATCAATCGGCCCGGTATCCTGATCGAGGGAGTTCACATGTACAGCAAGTTCCTGGCACCATTCGCGGCGGTTTCGATCGCCGCTGCCTCACAGATGGTGCTCGCGCAGACTACCGCGCCTACCACGCCGAATGGAAACGCACTGTCGTTTGATAAGGGCATCTCCAACCGCGCCAATCCGCGCTCGGACTGGGCACTGATCAACGGCAAGATCTATACGATGAATCCGAAGCAGCCCTGGGCTTCGGCGATCGTGGTCGAGGACAACAAGATCACTTATGTCGGCGATGCCCAAGGCCTCAAGGACCAGATCGGCATTGCGACCAATGTCGTTGACCTCGAAGGCAAGATGGTGGTCCCCGGCTTTGTCGAAGGGCATTTTCATATGATTGCCGGGGGCATCGTAGCCCAAGGTGTGGACCTGCAAACCGACGACAAGGACGAGGTGTTCGAAAAGCTTCGCCAGTATGTGAAGGACAATCCCGATCTCGAGGTTATTGAGGGCTACGGCGTGCGCCTCAGCACCTTCTCGGATGGTTTGCCGACAAAGGCCATGTTCGACGAGGTCGAATCCGAACGTCCAATCTATCTCTGGACGGTCGACGGCCATAGCGCCTTTGTAAATTCCAAGGCACTGGAGATTGCCGGGGTCGACAAGGATACGCCCGAGACTGTTCCCGGCTATTCGTTCTTCGATAAGGATGCGGATGGAAATCCAACCGGTTTCATCATCGAAGTGCCCGCACAATTGCAGGTGCTGACCAAGCTGAGGACGTTCAACGCCGACACCGTCCTGGAAGGCGTCAAGGATTGGCTGCCCAAATTCTCTGCCGCAGGGATCACCACGGTATTCGATTACGGCGTCCAGGGCGTGACCAACGAAGAAGCCTTCGAATGGGTTCTGAACCGCGAAAAGGAGGGCGGGCTTCCGATCCGCCTGCAGGGATCCTATTACTGGAACGATCCCAAGATCGATCCGATAGCGCCGCTCCTCAAGCTGAAGGAAAAGTACAAATCCGAACTGGTTGAAGTTGACACCCTCAAGATCAATCTCGACGGCGGCGACGAAAAGTGGAGTGCGCTCCTGACCGAGCCCTATGCCGACAAGCCGGATGCCAAGCCCGATCCGATCATTCCCTATGACATCCTCAACAAGGTTGTAGCCGAAGCCGCCGCCAAGGGGCTGAATGTCACCTGTCATTGCTTTGGCGATCTCGCCGTACGCAAGTTGATTGACGCAACCGAGGCGGCAAGGAAGGCCAATCCCGCGACGGAAAGCCATTTCGCCGTCTCGCATGCCGTCCTGGTCAGCCCGCAGGATATTCCCCGCCTCGCCAAGGTCGGGGTGACCTATGACACGACCGGTTTCTGGATGAGTTTTGATCCACTCCTCCAGAGCATTACCACCGAGCGCTTTGGCGCTGCCCGCGTCCAGGCCATGTTCCCGATGAAGAAAATCAGGGAGGCCGGCGGAAACATATCCCTCGGCTCAGACTGGCCGGCGTCGGGATATCTTTCTGAATACAAGCCCCTACTTTCCATCCGCACCGCTGTGACCCGTCAACTGCCGGGTCGCGACAATGTTCCGCCGCTTGGGGGCGAGGAGGCACGTGTTCCTCTCGACATGGCGATCTACGCGCAAACCCTGGGCGCGGCGAAGGGCAGAGGTTTGGACGACAAGATCGGTTCTCTGGAGGTCGGCAAGATGGCCGACATGGTCGTGCTCGATCAAAATCTGTTCGAGGTCGACCCGCACAAGATCGATCAAGTGAAGATCCTCTTCACGATCATGGATGGCAAGGTTCGTCATCGCGACGGGATCTGATCCACTCCCGATCTACCGTCAGCGAGGGTCCGTGCCGGGAGTAGTTGCCGGCACGGACTTGCCCCTTGGGACGGGTTGAAGCCCACACCCAAAATGCGGAGCCTTTATGCATGGCGTGACCGGTGTTGCGCCCTTGAAATTCATCGCGTTCTTCCGGGGAGCAAGTCGACATGAAACACACATTCAAAGCCGTCCTGCTGGCAAGCTGTATTGGCTTGGTTCCGGTAGCCTGCTCGGCGCAAAGCCAGCCCCAGCAAATGGCTGCTGTGGCTACGAGCCAGCCCGGCCAGATGGACGCTGCTGAGCTCATCACCAGGGCCCAGCGCGCTGTTGGTGCGGTTGTAAGAGCCGCGCGCGCCGCGCCGCAACTCGACAGTTCCAAATCTGAAGCCAAGCCATTCTGGAAGGCGATGAAGGAGCTGAACGAAGCGCTCGACAAGGCGCAGACGGGCATGACGCTGAAGGACGATACCTTCTTCACCGGATTGGCCTCGGCGCATGGCCAGGTGATCCAGGCCGATGTGGCGATCACCATGAGCGGTGCAAACAATGCCGCGCTGACCAAGGCGATGCAGACGCTGACCGGTCTCGTGACTACTCTCGACCAGAATTACAGCAAGGAGGCCGCTCGCCTCAGAAAAGGCGGCGAGCTGACCAAGGAGGAACGCCGCCAGCTCGACGAGCTCAAGAAGCAGCAAAAGGAGATAATGGCGAAGCTCGACCAGGTCGAGCGCAACGCGGCGAAGAACAACAAGAAGATGCAGGAAGGCATCAAGAAGATTCGCCGGGAAGCAGAGAAGATCCGCCGGGCGGGCTATACGTCATCGGGCTTTGTCGATGGCTTCATCGCTTCGCGGATCATGTCGAGCTGGATGTGGGGCTGGCACTGGTGGTGGGGGCCGTGGGGAGCATGGTGCCCAGGCTGGATCGACATCAACATCATCATCTGGGATGGCTGGATTGATGCGGTGCCCTATGATTGGGGATATGTCGATGTGGCGATCGATATCGACTACGTCGCGCTCGAGCTCGATATGGGCACTCTGGATATCTCCGATGCCGATCTGATCGCAGCAGACGACTACCTGATCGATCAGGAATTCGACATCAATGACGGTGATCTGGTCGCCATGACCGACGAGCTCGATCTTGGCTGGGACGATGTACAGACCCAGGACGGGCTCGATATTCAGGACATGGTCGAGCACAATTTCGAGGAAGTGCCGTTCGATATGGGTTCGGAGGCCGAAATCGAGTCGTTTGAAGACTATGCGATGGACGATTTCGGTGAGGATTTTGGGACCATGGATCTGGGTTTCGATTTTGACGCCGAAAGCTTCGACGGCTTCGATGATTTCGGGGATTACGGCTATTAGGAGGACTTACCGCTAGCTGCGGTGTCGGGGCGCTCAGGCGTTCCGATCCGCAGCAAGCGAGCGGTCGTCTATAGGTCCATGCGCAGGCCCAGCACGATGCTGTTGCCGACCTTATCGCCATTCTCCTCGCGGCTGTCGTCGATCCGCCATTCGACATAGGCATAGCGTTCCAGCCCGTTCTCCCGGCTCAGCGCATAGCGCGCGCCGATCACACCATAGCGCTGGCGATAGTCGTTCGCCTGGATCTCATCTGCGTCGGGCTTCAACCAGTTCCAGCCGCCAACAATCGAGAATCGGGTTGTGATCTGGCGGCGCGCATATACCTCCCAGCCCCAGCCATCGAAATAGTTCAATCCGTCCGTCGCTTCGTGATTGACCAGCCGCGCGACTGTCGTCGCAAGATACCAGTCATTGTCGATCCAGCGCACGCCAAGTAGGGCCGCATGCGCATTGCCATTGATGCCGACCGCCGCGAGGGCAGGGCGATCGGCCAGCTGAATTTCCGCGAAATTATAGGCGAGGCCCAATTCGACATTCTTCGAAAAGCGGATGATCCCGCTCGTTCCGATTGAAACGCCGTATTTTGCATCATCAAAGCCGGGGATCGGGCGGCCATCTTGTGCCTGCAGGTTAAGGTGAAGCGATTGCGCGCCAATCCTTTCGGCCAGTCCTTTGAGCGAGATATGCGCCTGCAGCGCAAGGTCGGCGCGTCCGGTCCCTGTTGGGCCGCCATCGGTGCCGGCATTGTAGGTCCCCGATGCATCGCCCCCGGTGCTGTCGAACTCGTCGGTGAAACCGGAGACCTGGTAGTAGGTAGACCAGTTCTTGCCGAATACGAGCAGGAAGCGCCGCGTCTCAATGCCGCCATAGAGCAAGCGGTCGAATACCTTGGAATCGTCGTCTTCGCTCTTCTTCGAGCCGCTCTTGGACAAATCGCTGAAACCTTCGATCAGGTCGAGACCTGCCTCGGCGCGAGCGAACAGCAACAATCTATTGCTTGGCGCCCATTCGCCAAATGCTCCGAACCTGGATCCCGCATCGCCCAGCTTTCCGGTGGAATTGGCGATGGTGTAGTCAAGCCGCGCGCTACCATAGAGCAGTACCTTGAGCGGCCTTCCCACTCGTTCATCGATCTCGTCAGTTTGCGTTTCGGCATGCCATTTCTGCAGCGGGTCTTCCCCGGCAGACACCACGTTTTCTCGCACCTCCTCCGCACTGGGTTTGTCTTCCGTATCGCTGGAGGGGGTCGTGACTTCACCGGAATCCTGGGCAAATGCGCCGCATGGGGAGAGAGCGGCCAGCGAGAGGAGCAGAGCAGCCTGTCGCGCGGCACGGGGCCCCGGCCGCATTGTAGCCCGCCCGATTATGCTCTCGCCTCGTGCCATGCTCGCCGTATCAGCCCGCTCTTGCAGGCTGGAGCAACATGGACGTGGGGGCATGTCCCAGGAGCAAGCTCCCGTAGGGGCAGGCTAAAGCCCCGCTTCGACTGCTATCCGGATCGCTTCTGCATTGTTCGACGCGCCGATCGATTTCAGCATGGCGGCGCGGTGCATCTTGATGGTCCGTTCGCTCAAGTCGAGGTCATAGGCGAGTTGTTTGATGAGTTTGCCATCCACCAGACCGTTGAGAACCTGAGCCTGGCGCGGGCTGAGCCTGGCCATAGCCTTGCGTGCCTTGGCTGTGCGTTCTTCCAGGGAAATGTCGCTTGAAGAGCTTACGTCGAGCTGCGAGCCGAGATAGCCGATCAACTCGCGGTCGTCGCCATAGATCGGCACGACCATCACGGCGTTCATGAAGGGTGTGCCGTCCTTCTTGTAATTGAGCAGCTTGACCATGATCGGCTGCTCATCAGCGATCGCTTCGCGCAGTTGCCGCCGTTTTTCCGGATCGGTTCCGGGCCCCGCCAGCAAGCGGCAGTTATGGCCGATAACCTCGTCGCGCTCATAGCCTGTCAGTTTCAGAAAACTGTCATTGCAATCGACGATCGGATTGTCCGGCAAGCGCGGATCGGTCGCGATGAATGCGACATCATCCAGGGATTCGAGCCTGGTTAAAGTCATATACGAATGCCCCCAAGTGCATCTTCCAGGGAAAGATTATGCCCCAAAGGACAGCTTGTCCAATCCCGGCTTGAGCAATCGGCATTGCTTGCCGATTGACCGGCCCCCCAGTGAAACCTGTCCATTGATACAGGTTGCTGGCGGTAGGCCTGGAGAGGCAGGTTTCAGCCAACAGATCAAGGAATTGGGGCTGGATGGCGACTCGATCGGTGCATTCGCTTCCGCCCGGACACTCCGGATCGTGGACTGCGTACTGCAATGACAAGAGGTGCTGAGATGAGATCGAGACGGTTTTTGGGCGTGGCTGCAGCGCTTGGGATTCTCTTGAGTGCCAGCGTCGCATCGGCATCCAGTTCCTATGTGACGGGCACCGTGTGGAAGCAATCCACCGAGAACGAGAAACTCGCCTACACCATGGGCATCGCCAACACGGTAAATGCGGAACATGAAGTCCAGGCCGCCAGCGCCAATCCGCCGAACGACAAGCAATCGGCGGTTCCAGAAATGTATGCCGCCCTGAAGGGGGCCACGCTGGAAGGCATGGTCGACGCGGTGGACGCCTATTTCGCCGCCCATCCCGACAAGACGGGCGACACGGTGCTGGATGTTCTCTGGCTGATCTACGTGGAGAAGAAGCAATGACACGTAACGGAAAAATCGTGCTGGCCTGCGCAGCGGTGCTGCTGCCGCTAGCGGCCTGCGCCACAGTGGGCGGAAGCGTGGTCGGCGCGGGTATCGGCGCCCTGGCGGGCGATGCGCGGACGGGGGCTGCGGTGGGCGCAACTGCTGGCGCGGTCGTCGACCTGTTCGGACGCGATTGATCCTGCGATGAACCGAAACATCAACCGGTCGCTGGCGGGATTCATTGTCGCATTGGCACTAGCAGCCCCAGCCAACATTGCCTTTGCACAGGATGAGATCGCGCAGGAGCCTGAAGCGGTGGATCCCAATTGCGATGCGGCCTGCCAGGCGGCGCGCAAGGCGGCCAATCCGCTGGGGGACATCGCTGCGATCATGACCGACAACACGATCGCCTATAAGACCGGCACCAACGATCAGGATAGCTACAATTTCCAGATCCAGCCGGTCTTTTCTGTTCCGCTTGATGGCGCCAACTTGATCATGCGCGGCGTGATTCCGGTGCAGGGTGTGCAGCCTGATGCCGCTGTGCCGCCGATCCTGCCAGACCCGACGCCGAACACTACGATGGAATGGGGCATCGGCGATACGATCGTGCAGATGATCTATTCGCCCACCGGTGGGAAACTGGCCTATGGCTTCGGGCTGCAGGTCTCGCTTCCGACGCATTCCAAGCCCGCCCTGGAAGGGCCAAGCATGGGTGCAGGGCCAACCGCGGTCGTATTCGGACAATCGGGAGATCTGTCATGGGGCGGGGTGATCGGGCACCTGTGGGGGCAGGATGGTTTCAGTGTCACCACCATGCAGCCAATCCTGATCTATGGATTCGGCGGAGGCTGGTACGGCGGATACAACAATACGGTCGCCTATAACTGGAGCGCGCCGAAAGACACCACTGGCTGGTCGGTTCCGCTTGGGCTGACGGGCGGCAGGACGATCCTGCTGAACGAGCAGAGCGGCACATCGCTGGATGTGAGCCTGGGCTATTACTGGAATGTCTCGACCCCGAAGGGAGCGGCCGATCGCCAGCTCAAGTTCGGCGTGAGCTTGTTGTTCTAAAACCCTGCTTTCAGGAAGATTTCAGGTCCATTGAAACGATAGTCGTATCGTCCGAACCAGTCGCGCTTGTCGATCTTCAATCGGTAGTCGACCCGGCGAAAAGCGATCCCCAAGCCGACATGATCGAACAGGCGATAGGTCAGCGCAACCTGCGTATTGGCGAGCCGGCCTTTATAGTCACCGACCTTGAGCGAAAGATATTCCGCCCTGGCTCCAAGCGTCAGGCGCGGTGTAATCTTGCCAGCCGCATAGACACCGATCGTAGGCAAGGGGGCGGTCAGCTTTTCCTTGCGCGTTTCGAACTGCACCAGGGACTCGTTGCCGACGCGTCCTTCGCCTGAAAGCTGGACGGAAAAGTCGGTTACATGCGCGCCGCCGCCAATGCCGATTTCAAGCGCGTCATTGCGGATGAAGGAATAGTTCAACGTCAGGCGGTAGATGTCGCTGTCGAATGTGGTCTTGAGGCTGGCCGCGACCGGATAGGTCACATCGTCATAGATCAGTTCGCGCGCGATGCCGATCTCTCCCTTTCGACCAATCTTGTAATAATCGGCAACCAGACTGATCGAGTTCGATAACCGTGCGCCGGCCGTAGCTGTTATTAGGTTGGAAGAAGTCTTCAGCCCCAGGTCTTTTTCGAGATCGATTTCCGTCCCGATGAAGTCGTACTCCTTCGACGTTGCAGAAATGTCCGTATCGAGCTTTGGGAAATAGACCCCAGCTTCGATCCAGAAATCGTCATCCAGGGATTGCGCGGCCGCTGGCATGGGCAATGAAACGGCCAGGATCGTTGCAACGCAGTGAACCGTTCTTCTGCGCTGAATAGCCATGATGCATTCCTTCCGCTGCGGGCCCGCCAATTTGGAGCCAAGCTTCGGATATCATTGCGATGAGGGGGCGGTTACCTACCCCAATGGGCATATTGTTCCACTCTGGCTTAGCTGTGACTGTTTCCATGCTGGGCGAACCGGTTAGGATGGAGCTCACCCTCCTCCACTATCAATCGACCCGTTGATAATCCGATCGGTCTTCGTCCAGCACCCTGGCTGCTCCGGAGTGGGAGATACGCATTCCACCCGTGTTCGAGCAGACAGAACTTGGCCCGATACGCCGGAGGAAGTTCTTGATTTCCATCTCAAAATGCAAGCTGTTGCGAATGGCCTGTTCCACGTCACTCTTGTGCTTGGCGGCCCTCCCATGCGGCGCGGCGATCGCGCAGGATGGTGCTGACCCAGAGCAAGAGGAAGCTGAGCCTGTGGGGCCACCGCCGCCCGCTCCGCCAGCCGCAGACAAGGAACGTAAGCCCGTCGAACTGGAGGCCTGGTTCACCCATTCCCTGACCGGCTTCGTAGCGGGCGATGCATCGCGCGAATGGAAGCTGGGCGGCAAGACCACGCTGATCGCGGATGCCGATCTTGGCCGACTGGGTTTGTGGGAAGGAGGTTCGTTCAGGGTCGCTCAGGAGTTCGTCTATGGCAAGGATCTGCTGAACGAAGAGTCCGGCCTGTTGCTCCCCTTTGGGACCATTGCGTTCCCGCGACTGGGGGGGAAGGATCACGACACTTCCTTTGTGCTGACGCAGAAGATCGCTTCGAAGGCCACGCTCAGCATTGGCAAGTTCAACCTGTTGCATTCGGCCAGAGCGGCTCCGCTGGTGGGCGGCGGGACGGAAGAAACCTTCCTGCACACCGCGATTGCTGGACCGGTCACCGGCATCATTACGCCCTATGTCGGCGGTGCCATCATGAAGGTTGAGACTAAGCCGGTGATTGCCACACTGATGGTGTTCGATCCGCGCAATGCGCAGGATTGGCGGGTCTTTTCCCACCCGTTCGAGACAGGAGTGACCGGCGCATTGAATCTGACCTTCCTGGCGAAAATCGGCGGATTGCCGGGATTCTATTCGGTACGCGGCGTTGCCAGCAGCTCGAAAGGTTTCGATCTAACCCGGATACCGGATTTTGCGGAACTGCCACCGGGGTCGGAAGAGTTCCTTCAGAAGAAGGGCAAATGGTATGTGAATGTGCAGGCGCAGCAGTTCCTGCATGTCGACCCGACTACGCCCGGTGCGGGTTGGGGCGTGTTTGGCTATCTCGGGGCATCCGATGCCAACCCCAATCCGCTGGCGTGGGGTTTCTATGCTGGTCTGGGCGGCAACACGCCCGGGCGGCCGCAAGACAAATGGGGCCTGGCCTACTTCAAGAACGGGTTCAGCAGGGACCTACTGGACGGGTTGAACCAGCTGGGCATTAACCGCCGGGATGAATCCGGGATCGAAGGCTTCTACAACTACAGTCCTGCTCCGTGGCTGCAACTGACCGGCGATCTGCAATGGCTCAAGCCATTCGAAACGGAGAAGAAGGACGCGGTAATCCTCACGATCCGCGCCAGAGTTCATATCTAAATTCCGGGCAGACGGATTGCGCCCGCAGACCAGGAGCGGAACGCTTCGCAGCCTGATGCGGATCAATCTTTCTTGTGCTGCCCGGCTTCGTCGATGGGTGAGAGTGTCTTTAACTCATTCAGGCCAGCCGCGCAGATCCTGGCCCAGCGCGAAAAGAGTCGATTGAAGTCCGCCGCTGTGCTGACATTGTTTGCGAGGATGAAATCCCCGCCGCGACTGCCCGTCCTGCCCTTGTCCACCGTGCGCCCGAGCAAGTCGCCGGTCTCGGAATCGCGCACTTCCAGAGCGAGCGTGGCCTTTCCGGATTCCTGCACATAGGTATATGAAATACCCGGAGAATTATTCTCCGGCGCCGTTACATCGAGGTCGAAGATCTCAAGCGTGATCCGCATGACATCTGGCCCCGGGGCTGTCACGACCTGATACCCGGCTTCCGAAAACTGTTTGCGGAAAGCTTCGTCGAGCAGGTCACGTGCCCCTTCCAGAATCCTTTGGGCCTGCCGCTCGTTCACCCTTCCGCCAAGGCTCAGCGCGGAGCGGTTCTGGTTGCGTCGCCAATTCTTCTTGAAAGTGATTTCCGGCTTGTCGAACATCACCTTGCGATAGCCGCTGAAGTCCGCATAGGGTTCAAGATAGACGGTATCCATCTTTTTGGATTCCACCTGCACCAGGCCGTCCCAGCTGGTATCCACGTGGCCCAATGCGGGTGCGGCAATGGGGATTGCACATAGTCCCAGGATTGCGCCGCCGATGATGCGGTATTTGCCGATAATCATGGTCTTCATCCTCGATCCGGGCGAATTGTCCAGACCTTGCTGGCTGGAAATGATTGTTTCGGAACCCGGTTTCATCGCTGTCGATGCGGTGAAGACTAAGCCTCCAAGAACCCTCCGCAATATACCCGTTTGGGCAGGTTGAATGAGGTTTGCCTTGGTGCAAGCCTCATCTTCAAGCGTCGGCCAAAAGGATTGTTGTAAGGGTCAGCGCTTTTTTCCAACGGGAATGTAAAAATGACGTTTTGTAAATAAAAACGGACAATTCCGACAGGCGTATAGAATATTACACAAAGTAATATAGAGATTTTAGATATTTTGGAGGTCTTTTATGAAAAAGGTTCTAATAATGGGGGCGGCTACGATGACAGCCATGGCATCTCCTGCATTGGCGCAGGACGGTGGCACGGGTGGCTTCAAGGCTGGCGTCGTGATGGGCGCGGATTCCGTGCGTGTCAGCGACGGAACCGAGAAAGCGAAGAAATCGAGCCTGCTCTACGGCGTTACGGCCGGATATGACGCGGACCTGGGCGGAGGCATTCTGGGCGTTGAAGTCGAATACACCGGCACAGGTGGCAAGAAGAAGGTGAACTCCACGACACCGCCGCTGGTCGCCATTCCGCAGACCACAGAGCCAGCCGAACTGACTCAGTTCAAGGCGAAGAGCGATTTCTATATCGGTGCCCGGGCCGGCATCAATGTTGGAAGCAGTTCCCTGGTCTATTTCAAGGCAGGCTACACTTCGGCCAAGGTTGGGCTTGAAGCTTTCGACGAGACCAATGGTCTTACGTCCATCAGCAGCAGGCAGAAGGGCTTTCGCATGGGCCCCGGCGTTGAAGTTGGCCTGTCCAAGGGTTTCGCCATCCGCGCCGAATACCGTTACTCGAACTATGGAAAATACGAGTACATGAAGGTTGATACCGGCCTCAAGACAAAGCGGCATCAGGGCGTGATCGCTCTCGTCGGAAGGTTCTAAAGCCGGAAGCCGTCAGGCATGGCCGGGGCCTGATCCGGCGCTGCCCGGAAGACGGAGCGCGAGACGAAGCTCCGGGCAGGGTCAGTCGGGCCTTCCAGGTGGCCAACGGGACCTGGCCCTAAATCTACTTGCACTCTGCTAGACACCCCAAAACTCTTGCGGCCCGGCATGTAACCACATGTCGGGCTTTTCTTTGAACAAGTTAAGTCGGCAAGTCTCGTGCGACCCAAACCATTCAATCGACCTTGCGCGCCCGGCTACGCCTTACTGAGGGCAATCAATAGTCCTTGCGATATTCCAGGCTGGCGTGGTTCTGCCTGATCGACGAGGTATGCGCGAACAGTGACAGCCAATTGGTCAGGCGGAACTCCAACTGGGTGGCGCTGTATCTCTGCCCGTCAGTGATCAGTTCGGCATAGAGCCGACGGGTGAAATGCTTGCCGACTGCGATTGCCGTTTCGCGCTCGATCGAAGGATTGGGCGCAAGCAGCCTCAACCGGTCGATCCCGAGCATCCCGCGAAGGCCATTTATCGGGCCAAGTCCGCCGCCGGATCGGAGCGCCGATACCGCCGCGCCAAGTTGCAGGGCGTTGCCGGTCGAAAGACCGTCCGATCCGTCGCCGAACAACAGCCGCGAAACGATCTCTTCCTCTGGCAGACCGGGCGTAGAGCGGAAGGCAATTTCCGGCGAAGAGGCATTGCCGGAAACGGACACCTGCACATTGAGCTCATCGACCAGCGATTCCGCCTGAATGTCCAGGATGGGATCGGGGGCGGTTGCCTCGTCGAACTCGATCTTCCCGCGCTTGATGTCGAACCGCGTTCCGGCAAAGGCAAAGTCCCCGCGGCGCAAGTTGGTACGACCGCCAATCCGCGGATCCTGCACCGATCCCCTGAGCCGGATATCGGCGCTCCACTCGCTCATCAGCCCAAGACCCTCAACGTGCAAATGGTCGTCGGCCTGAATATCGACCAGATATCGCCAGTTGGCTTTGCGCCTCACCGGGATGGCACGCGCATTTGTCTCACCAGCGTAGCTATAATCGATCAGGGGCAATGCTTCCGCCGCGTCGGCATTGCCGAGCTGCCAGTCCGCCCGTTCAATGCTCAATCGCCCCGCGATCGTTCCGGTTCGCCCATCCGAATAGATCCGCATGGGGCCGCTAACCGTTGCAGCGATGTCGGAACGGTCGAACAGCCGCGCGTCCTTTGCAGCGAGCCTTATGTCGATGCGTGGAGCGTGATCGAGGGTTTCCGCCAGATCGATCGTGCCCTTGCCGCTGATCCTGCCGGACTCACCGGCGGTTCCGCTGAAACGCGTCAGATTCAGCCTCGAGCCTGTAAACGAGCCGCGCACGGCCATATTCCGCAGGTCTGTACCGGTGATTGTACTTTGCATGCGCAGCCCGTCACCCCGCAGGCTGCCGTCGATCTGTGGACCGTCTAGCGTGCCCCCCATTCGGGCATCTATCGATATCGGGCCTGTGAAGTCGAATGCGTCGATAGCGGCGAGCCGCCAGATCGCCGAGGCGGGGCCTGAATAGTTCACGGAGCCGGACAGGCTTCCGCGCGCGATCCGCTCGATGAGAGTGCCTGCATCAGGCAGATCGTCGACGCGGAGCGCCATCTGGCCCAATTGCGCGCCTTCACTCCTTGCATTGGCCTTGGCTTGCAACCCGCTCGCCGTGAGTTTGGCATTGAGCGCCAGGTCCACCGGCTGAGACGTAAGGATAAGGCCGGATCGGCTGAAGCGCTTCACATCGAGGCGCATGGTTCCCTCTAACGGTTCCGCTCCGTGCGAAGACCATTCGATCTTGCCCGAGGCGGTTCCATTCAAGCCTTCCTGCCTCAAACCCAGATCGAGAATCCCGATCGGCATGCCTGACAGGCTGAGTGTGCCGTGCGTGGTGCCACTGGCTTCGGCTCCAGCTTCCACCTGCAAATAGCCATCGCTGAAATCGAGCTGCGCCTCACGCAGGCTCCAGCTCCCGTCACCATTCCACAAAAGCCGCGCGCGACGGGGCATAGTGATTTTGTCGCCGTCATACCGGCCGCGGGCAGCGATCAGCGCTTGTCCGGGCGTAAGTTCAGCCCTGATCTGCAGCGCGGACTTGCTGCCGCCATATCCCGCGAGATTGGCGCTGGCCGTGCCGCGCCCTTCCGCCAATACTGCCCTTGCGTCCATCCTACCGAAGTAGAGCTCGCCATAGCCTACGCCCTGTGCATCCAGCAGTGCGTCGAGCGTGCTGCGCTCGCCCATCAATTGTCCCTTTGCCGCGAGCGTTCCGCGCGTGATCGAAAGTGCCCCGTCGCCGCCAAACTGCAAGTCGCTCATTGTCAGGTCGGCGGAATAGGCCTGGTTTTTCCCGTTTCCCTGCGAAAACGCGACCTGGCCGGAGAGGCCGCCGCCGGCCATATCGAGTTCGCCCAGTAACACGCCGTCATCGAACCGAACTTCTCCGCTGACCCTTGTGTCCCAGACGTTTAGCCGGTCCACATGCAGCCGCGGCTGGCCCCCCCTTGCCGTCAGCAGCCGGGCCTCGCCTTCGACAGGGCCCAGCATTGAATCGCTCGCCGCCTCCAGCGCATATCCGCCTGGGATCGATTTCAGCGAAATGCGGGCGTCTTCGATACCTGCTGGTGCGTAGGGGCGTTCGAACCTGGCGGTGGCTGCAAGATTCTTGTTCGCCATGGATCCCTGAAACGAGAACTTCCCATATTCACGATGCCTGCCGCTAGCGGTGAAGCTGGCATCGCCGTCATCCAGTTGCGCGTCGATCGCAAGCGCCAGGCGAGAGCTGGTAAACGCGCCATCGGCCAGTCGCCAAGGCCCATACTGGCCGCCGCTAAGCTTTCCGGAAAATGTGATCTGCGGTCCAGCGATGCCTTGCATCAATGTGTCTTCGAGACGACCGGCAATTCCTTTGACATTCGCCTTGAGCGACCAGGGCTGCGCGTCCCCGTCATTCACGGCGAGAACCAGCACGCCATTCATTCGCATTGCCGAAAGTTCCGCGCCTCGGGCTTCAGTGCCGGACCGGATTTTTCCGATGCTCAGATCCAGCGGGACTTGCCAGCCTTGCTTGCCAGGCCGTGCAATTCCCTTCTGTGCCAGATTTTGCGCTTCGATCGAATTCGCAGCCAGCCGGTCGACGGTGAGGCGATGATCGATGTCGAGCGCTTCGAATGGGCCATTCAGCGTCGCGTCGAGGCGTGCCCCTTCAAGCGTGAGGGCCGGGCCAAACAGTGCCGGGTCGAGCAATGCGAGGTTGACGGCGAACCGCTCGAAGCGATCTCCGGCCAGATCGATGGAGCCTTCGCCTTGCATATCGGCGGCGTCCGACTTGAACGAGAGCAGTCCTGTGTAGATACGATCGTCGAAGCGTCCGCGTGCGGAGATGGCCGGTGCATCACCTGCCACCCGCTTTGCCAGCCCCTCGAGCAATGGTGCAGGGCGGATCGTTCCTTTCAGATCGAACAGGCCAGCGCGATTTGTGAGGGCTGCTTCGGCGAACTGCGACCCTGACCGGACCATTTCGATCGAGCCGTTCCAGCTTGCCCAATTGCCATCGCCGTTGGCGCGGGCAATCCATTCCTCTTCTGCGCCTGTGAGCCCCGCAAGCAGCCCGCCTGCCGGAGCGACATAATCAAGATGGATGTCGAAACGGTCCTGTTCCGGTTCGGCGTCGAGCGAGAGGGCCAGCCTGTCAGTCCCGCCGAGTTGCCCCTTTGCCGCAAGCATCACCGCATCGTCACGCAAGGCGCCGCTGACGAGAAAATCGATTCTGCGCATGTCACCCGCGATCCCTTTGGCAATCTCTAGGCCATCGATCTCCAGCCGGTCGATACGGAGATCGAATTCGGGCAATGAGAGCTGGCTGGGAGCGGAACTGTCGAAGGCCGGCACACGATGCAATCGGCCATGGCGCAAGGCAAGGCTGCGAATGTCGAGCCCCGAATAGAGCCAGCTGAGCGGGCGCCAATCCAGCTCTGCGATTGGTACATGCAAGAAATCGCCTTGCGGATCGCCGATCGCAACCCGGTGGAACGCGGACTTGCCGTAGAGCGATCCCGTGATCTCCCCTATCTTGATCCGCAGCCCGGATTGTGGGCGCAAACCTTCGACGTAATTCGCCACTGCGCGGTGGCCGATTGGCGTATCGATCAAAATTGCCAATGCGACGATTGCGGCCAGCAATCCGGCAAGGGCTCGCAGACTCCATCGCAGCCAAAACCCTGCCTGAGTTCTTTTGAGGGCCTCCTCTGCCCCGTTCTCATCTGGCGCCCGCGCAGCCATCAGAACGCCTGCCCAAGCGAGGCATAGACCGCCAGCCAGCCATCCTGGGGACGTGGGTTGATCGGTGTGGCAAGATCGAGCCTCAGCGGCCCTATGTCGGTCTGGTACCTCAGGCCTACCCCTGCACCGTAGCGGATCTCTTTGAAATTTGGCGTGGAATCCGGCCCAACCGTCCCGGCATCGATGAATGGCACCACGGACAGTGCGCCATCGAGCATGGATGTCTGAATCCGTGCCTCGATCGAGAATTCGGCCAGCGACCTGCCGCCATTTGGCTGGCCTGGAACAGAGCTTTTCCCAATTGATTCATAGCCATAGCCACGAACCGAATGGCCACCCCCGGCATACATCCTCCGCGATGGGGCGACCTTGTCCAGTTCGGTCCCAACGATGCTGCCAATTGCCCCGCGCAGCGCCAGGATCGATCGTTCGCCAATGCTGAAATAGGTCGAAGCGTCGATCCGCCCCCAAAGATAGGCCGGGGCGTTCCCGCTTTCGAGCGAGATCTCAGGGGAGAGCTGCAAGGCGAGCTTGAAGCCGCTGACCGGATCGAGCAGGTCGGTGGTGGTATCGTAAAGTCCATGGAGCGGGATTGCTCCGACCTTGTATGTCTTGCGCTCGCCCAATTTGCCCGAGGCGGTCTTTTCGGCCTCCTCGGAAATCGTCGCTTCGATCCCTGCTCCCCAGGCGAACCCTTTCTGATAGAGGATTGTGCTCTTCTTCTCGAAAGAAGCGGTGAAGGTCGCTCGCCGGGCCTTGTAGGCATTGCGTTTCTGGATGTCGCCGTTGAGGCCAACGGTCAGTATCCGGTCGCGCCCACCCAGATTGCTACGCCTGAAGGTGACACCCGCTTCCTGCTCGCGGGTTCCCAGAATTCCGTGCAGGCGCAACATGCCTTCCGGTGGGAAGAGATTGCGGTGCTCCCAACTGCCGGAGAGTTGATAGCCCCGGTCGGTGCCATAGCCCGCGCCCAGCTCTATGCTGCGCAGCGGTGCTTCGGTCATGTCGATTTCCAGATCAGCCACGCCGGGGATTTCGCCAACAGGGGCGTTCGCCTCTTTTGGTGTGATGTCGACATTGGAGACGAGCCCGGTGGCCAATATGGCGCGCCGCAAATCGAGCATGCTCGATTGCCTGACCAGTTCGCCGGTCTGGAAGCGCGCCAGCCTCGCGAGATGGCGCGACGAGAGGAAATCGGGCTGGAGACTTGCGATCGATCCGACGACATATTTGCCTCCCGGTTCAACCTGCATTGTCAGATCGGCTTCGCTGCGATCGGAATGGATCAGCAGATGCGGCTCGTCGATCGCGGCGAAGGGATAGCCGGCTTCACCAAGCACCTCTTCCAGATCTGCACGTTCCTGCTCGATAACATCCGAAAGGACCGGATCGCCGGGCTCAATCTCGAAGCCTTCACGCAGGGCTGGATAGTCCTGGCCGGTCTGCTCAAGTTGACCGAGATCGATCGAACCGAAGCGGAATTGGTCGCCGGGGAGAATACGAAATCGGACAGAGGGCCAGACTTCGGCAGCAGCATCATCTTCAATGAGCGATTGCGCCTCCAGCGAATGTGAAACGCGTGCATCGTAGTAGCCGTGAATGCGCAGGAGCTGGCCGAGCAGTTCCTCGTCATGGCTGGCTCTTACCGCCAATTGCGCAAAGTTTTCCTTTTCTGAGGAAAGCGTGACGACATTCGAAAGTGAGTTGAACCGCCGCAGGATATCGTCCCATTCGGGTCGGGCGAGAAGGCTTTCGGGCAGGTCCAGTTCCAACCCCTCAGCAATCGTCAGGATTTCCAGCTCGCTCTCCGGCCCCTGTTCGTCCAACCAGCCATCGTCGAATACGAGCGTTTCATCGGGCTGGAGGGGAGGGGGTAGGTCGAGTTCGCCTTCTCCGGGCCAGGGGAGGTCAGTCTCACCGCGCGCGCGCGATTCATCTGCGGGTTGATCTGGCTCTGCCCTCTGGTCGCCAGCAATCCCGTCTTCAACCCAGCCTTCAGGGTCCCGGGCGGCGTCAGGCGGGACGAGTTCGTCGAGCGTCTGAGCCGACGCCGATGGGGCAAATGCGAGCGGGCATAGAGATACGATTGCCGGAAGGGTACCGAGGGCAAGAAGGTGGTGGAACTGGCCGCGTAAGGCATTCTGCCAACGAAACATTTCGTGCAATCCGTCCGTGCCGCGTGAGGCGGCACGCGCCATGCGACTTCGCCAATATGTCTCGAATCATGAGCGCTGGCCTCACGCTCCACAACCTGCCCCAATGTGCAGGTTCGGATGAGTGCAGACACCTTGGTAAATGGTCGAAACCCCTCCCAGGTTCAGTCGGGACGGCCCGCTCCGGCCGATGCCACCCGTGCCGCAAGGGAGCGCAGGAACACAGGGCACGGCATTCATGGACGACTTCACTTTCGTTTTTACGATCTTCTTCTCGCTGATGGGGCCAGTGAAGCTGATCGTGTACTTCGCCAGCGAGACCGAAGGCTATGACGAGTCATTCAAACGCGCAGTGGCGCTCCGCTCGACGCTCATTTCCGGAGCGACCGTAACAGCGGTGGCGCTCTGTGCGCCGCTCCTGCTCTATGAATATCAGGTCTCGATCGAAGCATTGATGCTGGCGGGTGGTGTGGTCCTGTTGCTGACGGCGCTCAATGGCTTGATCGGCAAGAAGCCACCGCAGCCTGCCAAGCCAAGCGAGATTAGTGCGCTGGATTTCTCCTTCGCACATGTCGCAACAAAGCTGATCGTTACCCCGCCAACGATCGCCTCAATCCTCATCTTCATGATGCTGGCATCGGAATACCCGCACATGCCGTTTAACGTGGCCGGCGCTCTGGCGCTGATCGTACCGATGAATCTGGCGGTGATGTATTACAACTCGCAGATACTGCGCCTGCCCAGCCTGTTGTTGATCCTCAAGATTGTGGCCTCCGTGCTGATCTTCATGCAGGTGGCCCTGGCGATCGACACGATCCTGGTGGCGCTGGCACGGCTGGATCTCGTCCCCGAAGTGACGCTGGTCTGATCCGTGGCGGTGCGCACCGGCAGAACCCGGAGTGGCCGGTTCGGGTCGTGTTGCATAGTCGCGGCCCTGGCTGCGGCGGCGCCAAACACGTCAACGGCTCAAGATAATAGCGGGCAGGTTGCAGCGGCCGAACATGAAACAAGCCTGTCTGGAGACAGGCCGGAGAAAGCGATCGTTCCGCTTCCACAGGCCGAGACCGCCCAGGGAAATTTCAGCGTCGCCAGCCAGGCGGAGCTTGCCGCGCGGGCGGCGAAGCGGTTGATGATTCCTTTGCCAGTGATTGATCCGACCCTGGGTACAGGACTCGGTCTTGGGCTGATCCGCTTCTACCAGCCAAAGGGAGCGGGTGCGCCCTGGACCAGCGGGATCGGTGGGCTCTACACCGACAAGGGTAATCTGGAGCTTGGTGCCTTTCAGAGAATGTCGCTCGACAATGATCGCAAGCGGATATTCGTTCTGGGGGGCTATTCCTCCACCGAGGTGCAATTTTACGGGATCGGGGCAGAGGCGGGCGATGCCGGGCTTTCAATCAGCTTGCGGCAGAAGAGCTTCTACCTCGACCTACAAGGCCTGGTGGAAATCGCGCCGGACCTGTTTGTAGGCGGAAAGCTTGATATTCTGGATGTCGACACGACCCGCAGCACGCCTTCCGGTGATGAGGTGGAGCCGGACATTCCGCTTTCATCAGGCGAACTTTCCAACCGTATCGTTGCGGTTGGTCCGCTGTTTCAGTTCGACCTGCGCGACAATCAGTTCAATCCCAGCAGGGGAGTATTGCTGGAAGGGCAGTATCTCCATGCTACGCCTGCGCTGGGCAGCGATCTTTCCTATTACTCGCTGCGACTGGCCGCCAATGCCTATCATCCGCTGGGCCCGGACAGTGTCCTTGCCATGCGCGTTTCGCTTTGCGCGAAAGGGCGCGATGCGCCGTTTCACAGCCTGTGCCGATACGGAGATTCGGCGGATCTGCGCGGCTATTCCGGCGGGCGTTATCGCGACCGGGCGGCCTGGGCGATCCAGGCAGAGATTCGGCAAAAGATCGCCGGTCGATTGGGTGCTGTCGTGTTTGCGGGCACGGGCGGTATCGCAAGCGGCCTGGGACAGCTCAGGGATAGCAATCATCTTCCTTCAGCAGGGATCGGATTGCGATACGAAATTGCACCTGAGTACCGGATAAATGCACGGATCGATCTTGCCTGGGGCAAGGATTCGCAAGCGCTCTATCTATCGCTTGGCGAGGCATTTTAGGCCCGATTCCAATAGCCTGCATCGCGGTCGGGCAATCCGGTAGATTCCCTCGAAAATTAGATATGCTTTTGCAACCTGCCCCTTGGGACGGGTTGTTCGCCAATTGTACCGCGAGCATCCTCTAAAACATGCTCCAATGGCCATCACTGACCGCACTATTGTACGTATTTGGAGGCGCACCAAAGGGCAGGTCGTGACGCTGGGGCACACATCAACGAAACCGAGCGGGTTGCTCTTAGGCTCGGCCCATAAAAGGGGCGAAACCAATATGCGTTGGTCTTGGACAATTCCATGACGCTATCCAATCTTGATTCGCTGAACCGGATCGGTTTCACAGTCAGGAATCCATACCATGCCGGCAACCCCATCATGGACTGTAACGACTGTTTTCTGGAGCTGACCGGCTATCAGCGCCACGAAGTCGTGGGCCGCAACTGGCAGTTCCTGATTGGTCCGGGAACCGATCTGGAGAAGGTCAGGCAATTACAGGAGGGGATCGACAGTCTCCGGCCGGTCATGGTCGAGCTCCTTTGTTACAGGAAAGACGGATCGTCTTTCATGAACGCGATCATGACAGCGCCTGTCTATGACGACAGGGGCAATGTCAGCGGGATCCTCGGTTCGCATGTCGAAACCTCTGTGCCTGGCCATCGCGCGGCCAATGGGAATGCCACGAGCTTGCTCGGCGAGCGGCGCCGAAAGGCGAAGGAAGCGGTCAGTAAGCTGACTCCTCGCCAGGTCGAAGTGCTTCGCGGAATTGCGGAGGGCAAGCTGACCAAGCAGGTTGCATTCGAACTCGGGCTGAGTGAGCGAACGGTGAAGATGCATCGCGCCGCCATGCTGAAATCGATCGGCGCAGCGACCAATGCCGAAGCGATCCGCCTGGCAGTCGAAGCGGGGATGTAACCAATTATGGTTCCCACGTTCGAGCATGTCGGGACATGAGCGCGCGTGCAGGCCATTTCCGGCAGTTGCTGTTGCTGCCCCTGCTGGCCGGGTGCGCCAGCCTTCCCAAACCATACAGTGCCGATTGCGCGACATCTCAAACGCCGGAGATCACTGTTTCGCCTGACGGGAAGCAGGCGCGCACAACGCTGACAGTTCTAACATACAATATCGAAGGATTGCCCTGGCCAGCGCGCAAGAATCGCGCACCTTCCCTTAAACAGATCGAACGGGCCCTTGCAGATATTCGCGCCAGCGGAACCGCACCCGATGTCGTCCTCTTCCAGGAGATGTTCAGCCAGGCTGCCATTGATGCGGTAATCGGGAGCACCTATCCTTCGCTCGCCGTGGGTCCGTCAAGAACGCAGTCCCGCAAGCTTGAACCCGCCGGGCAGACCAAGGGCCGCCGAAACCTGTTCAAAGGGGAGGCGGGCATCCATCTCATGAGCGGTGGTCTGGCGATCGCAAGCGAGTATCCGATCGTGTTCCATGCGTCGGAACCTTTCAGCAAATATGCCTGCGCGGGTATCGACTGCCTTAGCAACAAGGGCGTCCTTTTCGCGCGCATCGCCCTGCCTGGCCTGCCTGATCCCGTGGAACTGCTGACCAGCCACATGAACTCGCAAAGGGCCTCAAAGGTCAGTGTCGAGCGGCAGAACTCCGCTCACGCGCTCCAGACGCTTGAGCTGAGGGCCTTCGCATCATCCGTCAGCGATCTTCGCAATCCGTTTATTGCTGGCGGGGATTTCAATATGCGGGGCAGCGACATTCGGTTCGATTTCTCAAGGCCCGATGACGGAACGATCCTGGTCCACGAATATTGCCTTGAACACGATGCCACTTGCGATGTGCAGATTTCCTGGGATGGCGACGAGCCCTGGATGGATACGCAGGACCTTCAATATTTCGCGGATGGGGAGCGCATTTCCGTTCGGCCTGTGCGGGTCGAGGCGATGTTCGACGGCAGGCCCGGCAGCCCGGCTCTGTCCGATCACGACGGATTTTTGGTGGTCTATGAATTGACCTGGCCCACCGAGAAAACGGGCGAACCGCACCAATGCTGGCCGAACGTTCGCCCCTGAATCCTTCGCTAACCCGATCGCTGCGTCCGCCATAGATTCGCGTCTGCCGTTCCCGAGATCTCTGCGGATCGAATGGGCATGCATATGGCAATGTACAGCCGAAGGCGCTAGCGATATGTCCTTGTGATCAAGGGGATGGCTGGGCGATGGCAATACTGCGGCAAGCGGTCAAAATCATGGCCGGCCCAACTTGGCCGGTCCGGCGCCCGTCATTCGGAAACATTGAGGCATAGGCCGGTGGAAGCATCCGGACCGGTAGCCAGGCAAAGTGGACGTTTCATGCTGCTCTATGCCCTTGCATGGGCCGGCGGATCGATCAGCTATGTCCCGTTCCTGACGATCCTTCTGCCTGCGCGAGTCGCCGATCTGGCTGGAGACGAAGCGGTTCGCTGGCTTGCCTATATCGCTTTCGCCGGCGCAATTTCCGCCAGCCTTGCCAATATCCTCTTCGGCTGGTTGAGCGATGTGACTCGCAATCGTCGTGGTTGGATCATGGCGGGGCTGGCCCTGTCTTGCGCTTTGCTTCTGACAGCAACTTTGACCGAAACGCTGGGCCAGATGTTGGCGATGATTGTCGCCTGGCAGTGCGCAATCAATATGATGCTTGCTCCGCTTGCCGCATGGGCGGGCGATTGCATTCCGGACAGGCAAAAGGGCACGCTGGGCGGATCCCTCGCCTTTGCTCCGGCGATCGGGGCCTTGTCAGGAGCGCTGGTAACGGTGCCCGGACTTGCGAGTGGAGACGAGCGGATATGGCTGGTGGCGCTGTTTGTGGCGGCCTGTGTCCTTCCAGTCATGCTGTTCGGCAATCCGAGGCCTTTTCCCGAGTTGATGCAAGAACGGGATTCGCGTTTCGATACCGCCGCCTCTCAATCCGCGCCGCACCACGCAGTGGGCCGCATGTGGATTGCGAGACTGCTGCTGCAGGTCGCGGAGTCGGCGCTGTTTGCCTATCTCCTGCTCTGGTTCCGATCGATCTCCCCTTCGATAGCCGACAATGACACGGCGCGAATCTTCAGCATCATGCTGGTGCTTGCGATCCCTCTGGCGATGCTGACGGGGCGCTGGGCCGACCGGAGGGACAGGCCGATCATGCCGCTCGTCATTTGCGCCGCAATTGCGGCAGGCGGACTTGCTGTGATGGCGATGGCACCTGGCCTTGTCATCGCAATCGTGGGGTATGTTCTGTTCGGATTGGCCGCGACGGTCTTCCTCTCGCTTCATGCTGCGCAGACATTGCGCGTCCTGCCAAACCCGAAAACGAGGGCGCGCGATCTGGGCTTCTTCAATTTGACCAATACGATCCCGTCGATGATCATGCCCGGGCTCACATTGCTGCTGGTCCCTGTATTTGGTTTTGAGGGACTGTTTGCGCTTCTTTGTGTCTTGGCCGCGTCGTCGGGCTTGATTCTCTTGTCGATCACCCGCGGGCAACGCTGACAATGTGGGGCACGCCATAGACTGGAAGCAGGAGCTTCCGAATTGAGGGATGGACGCGTCTGCATGGCCGAAAAAAACAAGGCACCGACCATCAACGATGTTGCTCGTGCTGCTGGTGTTTCCAAGAAGACCGTTAGCCGAGTCATCAACCGTTCGGCGCTCCTGAAAAAGGATACGCGCGAGAAGGTCGAGGCGGTCATCGCAGAGCTTGGATATGTCCCCAATCCCCAGGCGCGCGCGCTGGCTTTGCGGCGCAACTTCCTGCTTGGCCTGCTTCACGACAACCCCAATGCGCAGACCGTGCTCAATTTTCAGGAAGGCGTTCTCGACGCTATCCGTAACACCGAGTTTGCGCTGGTGGTGCGGCCGGTCGATCGCCATTCGCCGGATATGCTGGCGGACATTCGTGACTTCCTCGAGAAACAGCGGCTCTACGGCGTCATGATCCTGCCGCCGATTTCCGAGAACGACGAGATCGCGAAGATCTGCCGGGAATTGAACTGCGGCTATGTGCGAATGGGTTCGGCAGAACTGGATGCCCCAGAGCATCTGGTCGAATCGAATGATCGCGAATCCGTGGAGCGTGCGGTCGACTATCTGGTCGAGATCGGACACCGGCGCATAGCGATTATCGAAGGGCCTGAGGGATTTCGTTCCGCGCACGAAAGGCGTGAAGGTTTTCTTGCGGCGATGAAGCGGCACGGATTGGAAGTCCCGCCGAAAGCGATGGCGCAAGGCACCTATCGTTTCGATTCGGGAATCGCAGCCGGCAACCATTTGCTCGATGTCGCGCCGCGGCCAACGGCGATCTTTGCCTGCAATGACGAAATGGCAGCCGGTGCGCTTCATGCCGCCAGGCGCAGGAAACTGAGTGTGCCCGAGGATCTTTCGCTGATCGGCTTCGACGATTCGCCGATTGCGGCTCATATCTGGCCGCCGATGACGACCGTGGGCTGGCCGATCCGCCAAATGGCGAAGGCAGCCGCGATCAAACTGGTTGCGCCGAATGACGAGGGAGCAAGACCTTGTGAGTTTCCGTCCCGGCTGGTGCTGAGGGACTCGGTCGCACCGCCGCGCAGCGACATTTGAAATTTCTGGTCAGTTCCAGCACGCGTTTAGGAGTATCCGAAAATCGGCACTGCTCGAGCCGCAAAGTGGGCCAATGAAGATTGCGCCGATCACAATGGACAGCGAGGCTGCCGATTATGTGCAGGGGCATATTCTTGCAGTCGACGGCGGCTGGCTGGCGCGGTAAGCCCGCCGCATGAACAAGCCTATCGTCTTTTTCGGAGAGTTACTGCTGCGGCTGACTGCACCGGGCAACAGCCTACTGATGCAGGAGCCGCGGTTGAATCTGCACGTCGGCGGCGCGGAAGCCAATGTCGCAATCGGTCTGGCGCATCTCGGCCATTCCTGCCGCATGGTGAGCCGCCTGCCCGACAATGCGCTTGGACGCGGGGCCCTGGCCTCGGTCCGGTCGCATGGGGTTGATTGTTCGGACGTAGACCTCGCGCCGGGCCGGATGGGGCTCTATTTCCTTGAAGTCGGCGCGGGGCTGCGCGCATCGCAGATTGTCTACGATCGCGCCGGTTCGTCATTTGCCGAATGCGCAGCTGATGCCTTTGACTGGGACTCGCTGCTGGATGGAACAGGACTGCTGCATCTATCCGGCATCACGCCTGCATTGGGGCCGGGCATGGCAGACCACACTCTGGCGGCGGCGCGTGCAGCGAAGCGTCTGGGCGTGCCGGTATCCTTTGACGGCAATTACCGCGCTATGCTGTGGGAAGCGTGGGACAGCGACCCCAAGACGATCCTGTCCGAGCTGATCGGGAGCGCCGACATATTGTTCGGCAACCACCGCGATCTCTCCCTGGTGTTAGGCCGGGATTTCTCTGGCGATGGCGAAGATCGCCGCCGCGAAGCTGCAGAGGCGGGCTTTGCTGCTTTCCCTTCGCTCAAGTTGATCGCTTCCACGGCGCGCCACGTACTGACTGCCAATCATCACAGGATCGCCGCACGCGTCGATTGTCCCGGCGATTCTCATCAGACTGCCGATGTGGAGGTAACGGGTATTGTCGACCGGATCGGAGCGGGCGACGCCTTTGCAGCCGGCGTGCTCCATGGCTGGCTGAATGGGGGCGATGCCAAGGCGATGGCGGAAAGCGGTTTGGCGCTGACCTGTCTCAAGCATTCACTGCCCGGCGATGCGAGCCTGTTTGGCCAGGCCGATATCGACGCCTTCATGGCTGGCGGGCTGGATGTCCGTCGCTGACGGAGCGGCCAAAGTACACTTCGTCATGGCAGATCCGTTCGCCAAGCGGGTCAATCGCGCAGCCTTTGGATGATCGGCGGGTAATATCGCGACGCTGTCAGCCTCGTGGCATACCCAAGCCGCTTTGGAGGCGGAAACGGGCTTGAAATGGATCCATCTCGTCCTTGTGCGATGGCACTTTTCAGAGAGGTTGATTTGCGGCCGCAACCGTGCGATTTTCATGAATGACACCGGTTACTATGTACTACATTGAGCAGCAATGCGGGTAGTGGATAGCCTCCCCACGGCCATGAGAATTTGAAAGCGAGCAAGATGCCAAGGCGCCTTATTCTGAACCCCGACCGGCTGCTGCCGGCCGATCCCAAAACGCGCGACATTGCTCGCGATCTGTATCGTTCAGTCGCCGGGCTCCCGATCATTAGCCCCCACGGCCACACAGATCCGGAATGGTTCGCCAAGGATGATCCGTTCGGCAATGCGGCCGAACTGCTGCTGGTGCCTGACCACTACCTGTTTCGTATGCTCTATTCGCAGGGCGTGCGGCTGGAAGGGCTGGGGATTGGCGGTCACCCTGCCGATCCGCGTGCGGCCTGGCGTGTTCTGGCAGAGAACTATCACCTGTTTCGCGGCACGCCTTCGCGAATGTGGCTCGATTGGGTTTTTGCCGAGGCATTTGCGATCGACGTTCGGCTGGAGGCCGAAACCAGCGACTATTATTTCGACACCATTACCGAGATGCTGCAGCGCAAGGACTTCAGGCCCCGCGCTCTGTTCGAACGCTATGGAATCGAACTGCTGGCGACGACGGAAAGTCCGCTCGACACGCTCGAACACCATCGCACTATTCAAGAGAGCGGGTGGCAGGGAAGGGTCGTCACCGCCTACCGACCCGACCTGGTCGTGGATCCCGAGTTCGAGGGCTTCGCGGACAATCTTGCACAATTTTCCCAACTGACCGGCGAGGACTGCCAGAGCTGGAGCGGCTACCTCGCCGCGCATCGCAAGCGGCGCGCTTTCTTCGCGGAAATGGGCGCGACTTCGACTGACCACGGGCACCCCACTGCGGCAACCGCCAACTTGACCGCCGGTGAAGCGGAAGCTCTGTTCGACCGGGTGAAAACCGGCGCTGCCAGCGCTGAAGATGCCGAACTGTTCCGCGCGCAAATGCTCACCGAAATGGCGGGCATGAGCCTTGATGACGGGCTGGTGATGCAGATCCACCCGGGATCGTTCCGCAACCACAATCAGCAATTGTTCGAACGTTTCGGGCGCGACAAGGGTGCGGATATTCCCATGCGCACAGACTATGTCCATGCGTTGAAACCGCTGCTCGACCGCTATGGCAATGAGGCGGATCTCTCGATCATCCTCTTCACGCTGGACGAGAGCAGCTATGCGCGCGAACTTGCTCCGCTGGCTGGGCACTATCCCTGCCTGAAGCTCGGCCCCGCCTGGTGGTTCCATGATAGCCCCGAAGGCATGCGCCGCTTCCGCCTGATGACGACGGAAACGGCGGGCTTCTACAACACCGTCGGCTTCAACGACGATACACGCGCATTCCTGTCGATCCCGGCACGGCACGATGTCGCGCGGCGCGTGGACTGCGGTTTTCTGGCGCAACTGGTGGCCGAGCACCGGCTGGAAGACTGGGAAGCGGCGGAAGTCGCACAAGATCTGGCCTACAATCTGGTCAAGAAGGCATACCGCCTGTGAGGCTCTCTTCCGAAACGGCAAGCCAGCTGCCCGCCGACATTGCCCGCCCATCGTATGACCGGAGTGCGCAAAAGACCGGCATCGTCCATTTCGGGCTTGGCGCTTTTCACCGCGCGCATCAGGCCTGGTACACCGATCTCGCGATGGATGCGGGTGAAAGCGATTGGGCAATCACTGGCGTTTCCATGCGTTCGCAATCGGTCCCGGACCAGCTCAATCCGCAAGATGGGCTCTACACGCTGACCGAACGGAGTGGAGATACCGCTTGCACCAAGCTGATCGGCGCCGTGCGCGAAGTGCTGTTCGCGCCGGAGCAGGGAGAGGAAGTGATAGAGAGGATCGCTTCACCCGATTGCCACATCGTCAGCTTTACCGTGACGGAGAAGGGCTATGCCCGTGGCGAAACCGGCCTCGATTTGGGAAAGGCGCGCGCGAGCTTCTATCCCCTGCTTGCCACCGGGCTTGAGCGGCGGCGCGAGCGCGGGCTGGCAGGTATCACCTTGCTGCCGTGCGACAATCTTGCCGATAACGGACGGGTGCTGGGCGCGCTGATGCGCGAATGGCTGTCAGTCGAAGCGCCGCAACTCCTCGACTGGTTCGAGAGCGAATGCACCACGCCTTCATCCATGATCGACCGGATCGTTCCGCGCAGCACTGAAGGGGACCTAAACGCCCTAGAGACGCAGCTGGGAATGGAAGATCGCGGTGCGGTCTTCACAGAACGCTTCAGCCAATGGGTGATCGAGGACAACTTCGCGGGCCCACGTCCGGCTTGGGAGGCGCATGGGGCGCAATTGGTCAGCGATGTTGCCCCATACGAGACGGCCAAGCTGCGGATGCTCAACGGAGCGCATTCGCTGCTGGCCTATTGTGGGCTGAGGTCAGGCTATGAGTTCGTTCACGAAGCCGTGGCGGATGCGGAGATCGGCGCGCTTGCCGAGAAAGTGATGCGCGAGGAGGCAGCGCCCACTATCGCGCCCGCTCCCGATCAGGATTTGGGTGCCTATGCTGGCCGTTTGCTGGAACGTTTCGCCGATCCGGCACTGCGCCATCGGTTGAGCCAGATTGCCATGGACGGGACGCAGAAGATTCCGCAGCGCTGGCTCGACACGGCGCTGGCGCGTATGAACGAAGGGCAGGAAGCATCGGCGATTGGCGAAGCGTTCGATGCCTGGCTGTGGCACCTGGAAGACGGGCGCTTCATCGACGATCCGCATGGCGATGAATTGGCCGGACTGGTGCTCTCGCAAGGGCGCGAAGCGGTTATTGCGCGTTGTTTCGGAGGCGGTGGAGCAGAACCACCGCTTTGGCCGGGCTATGAAGCATTGGCTGCAGCCTTTTCAAACTAGGCCGAGCGGCCTAACTTCGAAAAAGCGTGATATGCTTGCCAGCTGGGGCGTAGTCATCGTTACAAGCTGGTGCGCGAATGGCTCCTCGATCGCCTGCGGGAGGTAGCGCCATGATGCTTCGACAAGTGCAATTTTCCGACCGGCGCGAAGCCGGGCGATCGCTCGCAGTTGCTCTGGCCGAATTCAAGAATGCGAACCCGGTGATCCTGGCCTTGCCGCGTGGCGGCGTGCCAATCGGATATGAAGTTGCGACAGCGCTCGATGCACCGCTCGACATCATTCTGGTTCGCAAACTCGGGGCTCCTGGCCACGAGGAATACGGCATCGGGGCAATCGTCGATGGCGCTTCGCCGCAAGTGGTGCTGGACGACGAGATCGTGCGAATGGTGGGCGCCAGCCCCGACTACATTGATCGCGAAGTCCAGCGCCAGCTGGCAGAGATCGAGCGGCGCAGGACCGCCTATGGATCAGGTCTCGCCATTCCTCTCGAATACCGGACCGCGATCGTCGTGGATGACGGGATAGCGACCGGCGGCACGGTGAAGGCCGCCTTGAAAGCACTCCGCAAGACAGGCGTATCACGGGTTATCCTGGCGGTGCCGGTCGCCCCCCGCTCAGCGATTGCCGAACTGAGGCAATGGTGCGACGACATCGTCTGTCTGGCAATGCCGGAACCCTTCTACGCTGTCGGTGCGCATTACCGCGATTTCAGCCAGACGAGCGACAACGAGGTCGTGGACCTGCTCGCAGCCGCACGCTCCGATAGCGAAACGCACAAGGAATAGACCTATACCTCAGCGATCAGGCGTGCGCCGGTACCACCGCGTGTTCGATCAACTCGTCGACGACTGCCGGATCGGCCAGGGTCGAGGTGTCGCCAACCTGATCTGGCGTTCCCTCCGCGATCTTGCGAAGGATGCGCCGCATGATCTTGCCAGAACGCGTCTTGGGCAGGGCGCTGGCAAACTGGATCGCATCGGGCGAAGCGATCGGCCCGATCTCCCCCCGCACGAAGGTGCGCAGTTCCTTCTTGAGATCGTCATCCCCCTCTTCGCCTGCGTTGAGCGTGACATAGGCGTAGATACCCTGGCCCTTGATGTCATGCGGCATGCCCACGACGGCGGCCTCTGCCACCTTCGCATGCGCCACCAGCGCGCTTTCAATCTCGGCGGTGCCCATGCGGTGGCCTGAGACGTTGATCACATCGTCGACGCGGCCGGTGATCCAGTAATAGCCATCTTCGTCGCGCCTGCAGCCGTCGCCCGTGAAATAGGTGCCGGGATAGGTCGTGAAATAGGTTTGGAAGAAGCGCTCGGGATCGCCCCACACGCCGCGCATCTGGCCCGGCCAGCTCTCGGTGATGACGAGATTGCCTTCGGTCGCGCCGAGCAATTCCTGGCCTTCGGTATCGACCAGCTTGGGATAGACGCCGGGCAGGGGCTTGGTCGCGCTGCCGGGCTTGGTTTCCACCGCGCCGGGCACAGGCGCGATCAGCGCTCCGCCGGTCTCGGTCTGCCACCAGGTGTCGACGATCTCGCAGCGGCCTTCGCCTACAACGCGATGATACCATTCCCATGCTTCCGGATTGATCGGCTCTCCCACAGTGCCGAGCAGGCGGAACTTTGAACGATCATGCTGCGTCACCCAATCATCGCCTTCGCGCATCAGCGCGCGGATCGCGGTCGGGGCAGTGTAGAAGATCGTCACACCGAGCCGCGCCGAGGTTTCCCAGAAGCGCCCGAAGTCGGGATAGCTGGGTACGCCGTCGAACATCACGGTGCTCGCGCCATTTGCGAGCGGCCCGTAGACGACATAGCTGTGCCCGGTGACCCAGCCGATATCGGCGGTGCACCAGAATACGTCGTCTTCCTTCGCGCCGAACAACAAGTCGAAAGTGGATGCGACCCAAAGGAGATAGCCGCCCGTCGTGTGCATCACGCCCTTGGGCTTGCCGGTCGAGCCGGAGGTGTAGAGGATGAAGAGCGGGTCTTCGGCCTGCATCGGCTCGGGCGGGCAGTCGGCGGAGACTTCCTCGCGCAATTCGTGCCACCAGCGGTCGCGACCTTCGGTGATCGGAACCGATCCGCCCGTCCTGCGCACCACGATCACGCCATTGACCGGCGCACGTGCCAGCGCTTCGTCCGCATTGGCCTTGAGCGGAACGCGTCGGCCGCCGCGCAGACCTTCATCGGCAGTGACGAGCAGAGTAGCGCCGCAATCCTCGATCCGGTCCGCCAGGCTATCGGGTGAGAAGCCGCCGAAGACGACCGAGTGAACTGCGCCGATACGCGAGCAGGCCAGCATGGCCACGGCAGCTTCGGGGATCATTGGCATGTAGATGGCAACCCGGTCCCCCTTGCAGACGCCCATCGCTTTCATCGCATTGGCGAAGCGGCAGACCTCTTCGTGCAACTCGCGAAAGGTCAGCGTGCGGCCTTCGCCTGGCTCATCACCCTCGAAGACGATCGCGACATGATCGCCTCGCGTTGCAAGGTGACGATCGATGCAATTGGCTGAAACGTTGAGTTCACCATCCTCGAACCAGCGAATGCCGAAATCCGCTTCGTTGAAAGAGCTGCGATTCGCCTGGGTGGGGAATGTCGACCAGTCCAGTCGACGCGCCTCCTCCAGCCAATAGCTATCGGCATCATTTGCAAGATCAGCGTGACGCTGCGCCAGATCGGTATTCGCCAATACTGTAGAGGCATTCATCGAAGGTCTCCCATGTCATGTTTGCGCTCGTAACTAGCCAATGCCAGATGATCCGCCATTGCACTTTTGCAGGATGGGCTCTGCCAGAACTGCTGCTTGGACGAAGGTGCAATGTTCACTTGCGGCGTCAGGTGCGATCCACAATAAAAGTGATAGATCGAATCCTTGGGAGCATGAATCATGAGGTTACGCACAATTCTTGCTGGTACGGCCCTGACCCTTGCGCTGGCGGCCTGTTCAGGCGGTAGCGAAGAGGAAACAACTGCGGCTCAGGATGCAACGGCGGAAACTGTCGCAACTGATGAAGCCGCAGTGGAACCTGCAACTGACGATGCGGCAGATGCGGCAAAAGAGGCCGAGAAAGCTCCCGAAGAGGCGGCGACCGAGGAAAAAGCGGCTGAGCCTGAGCCCACCCCAACTCCCACGCCAACCGCAACTCCAACCGTGGCCCCCGCAGAAGAGCCCAAGATTGCGGCCAACGAGCCTCCGAAGATCTTCACGCAGCGCTGCGCCCTCTGTCACACCGCCAACAAGGGCGGCGAAGACAAGCTGGGGCCGAACCTGTTCGGTGTTTATGGCAAGCCCGCCGCGGAAGGCAGCTTTTCCTACTCCGAAGCGTTCAAGGGCGCTGGCCTGACAATGGATGAGGCTACTCTCCATCAATGGCTGGAGAACCCGCGCAAGCTGGTACCGGGCAATCGTATGAGTTTCCCTGGCCTCAAGGATGCTGCGAAGCGCCAGGAAATCATCGACTATCTCAAGCAACAGAAATAGCCGGGCGGGAGGGCACCTGGCGGTGCCCTCCCTCTGGTCCCGATCCTAGGCCGTGCGGTAGATCGTCGGCTGGATATTCGTGAACCTGGGCACATCGCCCATGACCTCGGCGGTGCCGGGGTCACCCATCGCTGCGTCGATCGCTGCGTCGCTCTCGAAGGCGAGTACGACCATGGCGGCAAAGGGCTGGGCGTCGTCTGCAGGCCAGAGGATATCGGCACCGGACAACCCGTGCGGTGCCCAGGTACGTTCCGCCAGTGGAATATGGGTGTCTCGGTAATAGTCGGCGTCGAAGCTCGCGCCTTCGCTCTTGGGATAGCTCACCACGATGTTGGGCATTGCGTTACTCTCCTTAATGATTGTTCTTGCCTTTGATTGTGACTGGTCTGGCGGCGATCAATTGGCGGCCTGCCCCGTGCCATCCGTCGGTTCCCTCAGCGAACCACCAGATGTTTTTCATTCCGCTCTTTGCCAGACGGCGCGCGACGTTCCAGCTCATCCAGCAATCGGCGCGGCAATAGATGACGACCGGCAGGCCGGGCTTGCGGTTTCGGGCAACCGAGATCGCACGTTCGAGCCCTTGCCACAAATGTTTGTCGACTGGTGCGCGGCCGGTTTCGGGATGCCATTGGGAACCGGGGATCGTCAGGTGATCCTGCGATAGGCGCCATTGTCCCGTGCGCGGGTCGCGCACGCCGCCTTCCACCGGCATGACATCGATGAACAGTGCATCGCGCGCAGGATCGAGGGTGAGCGCAACGCTTGGAGCAATATGTACGGCCGGGGCGGGATCGATCCTGATTGGCGCGCGAAATCGAGCGCTGCGGTATCCGTCCTGATCGAACAGGTCGACCGATTGCTGAGCCGCCGCCGGGACCGTCAGCAATACAGCGCCGAGAAGCGCGTGAGCACAGGTCTTGCGCAAACTGAACGCCATCGCATACCTTTCATCCGAAAGTTCAATGTGAGAGACCGTTAGGCAGGGGTACATTGCCCATTGGTATGATGCGATCCTTGTTTGCCCTTGCGATGTTCGTCGCCCCATCCGCAGCGATGGCGGGCGAATTGCCTGCCGATCCTCTCGGGTCGCCCATGTGGGAATATCGCGCAGGGCAGATATTCGATGGCGCGCCGGTTGTATTTGACGAAGCTGTTTCGCTCTCAGTCCCGATGATTGCGGAAAACCAGCATGCCTTGCCCGTGACGGTTGATGCGCGCGCGCTTGATAGCGTCGAGCGGATCGTACTGTTCGCCGATCTCAATCCCATTCCCATTGCAGTCGATTACAGGCCACTGCGCGCGCAAGCCTTCGTCGCGACGAGGATCAAGCTCGATCAACGTACGCCCGTGCGCGCTGCTGTGCTCACATCCGACGGCGTTTGGCACATGTCCGGCGAATGGGTCGATGCGGCGGGCGGTGGATGCTCTGCACCTCCGGTCAGCCGGGTGAAGGGCGATTGGGCGGATCATCTTGGCGAAATGCGCGGTGCGGCCTGGGCTGGACAGGGCGAAACCCGCATCCGCTTCGGATTTCGCCATCCGATGGATACTGGCCTGGTCGAGAACATACCGGCTTACAACATCGACACCTTGAGCTTGGCTGATGATGCTGGAGTCGTGCTGGGAGAGATGACGATTTACGGTTCTGTGTCGGAAGATCCGGCATTCACGCTGGTCGTTGGCGCTTCGGCGGGGCGAGCGTTCCGCATTTCCGCGCACGACAGCGGCGGGCTGGAGTTTGGTGGAACGATCGGCGCTTCTAACGGGCGCAGGCTGGCAGCTGCGGTGCAGTGAAGCTCACCCGGCGTACAGTCCTGGCCGCTGCGCTGGCGACGCCAATGGCGCTCAAGGCGCAACAATTCTCGGGAACATATAAGCCCGGCGCGGTGGCGATCGGCGAAGGTATCTGGTTGGTGCGCGGCGAGGATGAAGCCATCGGATTCGCCAATGGAGGGGCCATCGCCAACGCGGTGATCCTGGCGAGCGACGCCGGTACAATCGTAGTTGATCCCGGACCTTCATATTCCTTCGGGCTGGTCCTGTCGGAGCTTGCGAATCAGGTTTCGGGCGCGCCAGTGTCCCATGTTTTCCTGACCCACCTCCATCCCGATCATGCCTTTGCCGCCGGCGCTTTTGCCGGGGCGGAGTTCCGCGCATTGCCCGGCACTCGCATGGGCATCGAGCGCGATGGGGAAGGCTATTCGGATTCCATGTACCGCCTGCTTGCCGGGTGGATGACGGGCAGCGAACTGGTTTTGCCACGAGGCGATCTGGCGGAAGGGCCGCTTGAGATCGGCGGCCGCAAGCTGGAGGTCCTTGCGCTTTCCGGCCACAGCGAAGCCGATCTCGCGATCCTCGACCACGCGACGGGCACGCTCATTGCGGGCGACGTGGTGTTTCACAATCGCGCGCCCGCGACGCCGAATGCCGATTTTGCAGCATGGAATGCTTCGCTCGATCGGATCGAGAGCATGGATTTAGCTCAGCTTGTGCCTGGCCATGGTCCGCTCGACAGCGAGGGGGAGGGCATTCGCCAGACGCGTGACTGGATCAACTGGCTGGAACGCTCATTGCGCGAAGCCGTTACGAATGGTTTAGACATGACCGAGGCAGGCGAGATTGCTATCCCCGAACGCTTCGCCGGAATGCATGCCGCCCGCTACGAACTGCAGCGCAGCGTCTCGCATTTCTATCCGCGCTATGAGGCCGAGCTGTTCCCGCTCCTCAACGAATAACGCCGCATCACACCATCCGGCGCAGGATTCCATCCTTGAGCAGGAATTGGTGGCGCAAGGCTGCGCCGACATGCAGCGCAACCAGCGCGAGGAAGACGAAGCCCATGACTTCATGCGCTTCGTGGTTGAAGGCATAAGTCGCGCTGTCGCGAGTGACGGAGAACTTCGGAATATCAACCAGGCCGAACCATGTGAGCGGATATTTGCCGGCAGAAGTCGTGATCCAGCCCGTCACGGGCATTAGCACCATCATTACGTAGAAAAGCGCCTGAACTGCCTTCGCTAGCGCCACTTCCTTCGCGCTCATGCTGTCCGGGTAGGGTGGCCGCGTCCAGGTGAAGCGCCAGGCGATACGAGCAAGCGAAAGCAGCAGGATGGTGATGCCGGTCGACTTGTGAAGCGGCATCAGCCGGACATAGTCCTCCAGCGGATCGTGCAGCAAACCTGTCGCCAGATTGGCGATTATCAGCAGCGCGATGATCCAGTGCAGGGCTTGCGCGCCGCGATTATATCGAATCGTGTCTTCACTCACAGTCCGACTTTGATACCCGCCCATACGGTACGTGGCACGCCCAAATCGATCGAGCCGCGCTGATTGCGAGTGATGATCGTCTCGTCAGTGAGGTTCTCACCTCGCAAGACTATTGCAACCGGCCCGGCAAGCGGGATCTGGGCATAGGCGCCGAGCGTGGTTGCCGATTTCAGCACATTGGTCTCGAGGTCGTCTTCGAACTGTGCACCCACGTGGCGCACTGTTGCAGCGACCAGCCAGTTATCGGCCGGGCGATAGCTCAGCGTCGCGCTGCCAACCCATTTTGGCGTTTGCGAAGGGCGGTTTCCGTCAAGCGCGGCGGCAAAGCCCGAACCCTGCGCTTCGGCATCGACATAGGCGAGTGATCCATCGAATCTTACCGGACCCAAGGCGATACCGGCGCTGGCTTCGACTCCGCGTGCGTGGATCGCATCGATATTGCGGCGCTGACGCAGGTTGGTGCCGATGGTGACATTGGCGATCGCGTCTTTCACCTTGTTGTCGAACAGTGTCAGCGCAAGGTTGACGCTATCGCCGCTGGTGAAGTCGAGGCCGGCTTCGAATCCTTCGAGCCGCTCGTTCTTCAACTCGGCATTGGCCTGCGTGACCACTGGGAACACCACGAAGGGCCGATAGAGCTCGTTGAGCGTGGGCAGGCGCAGGCCTGTGTAGGCCGCGCCGCGTAGCCGCAGTCCCTCGCTCAGCCTCACGACAGCACCGCCACGGAACGAACCTTCCCAGCCCGAGCGGTTGGCAAACCGATTATCGTCGAGCAACGCGCCCGATCCATCGACCGCGTGGTAGAATCCGTCGCGAATGGTATATCGATCCGCGCGGGCCCCGACGGTTAGCGTGACCGGGCCGATGCTCCAGTCATCCTCAAGGAAGAAGCCAAGATCGGTATTGGTCCCGCCGGCATTGCGGCGTGCGGTGACATTGCCGCTGAAAGCGCTGATCGCCGTCTCGAACAGTTCTCCGTCTGACCGGCGATAATCGACACCGAGCCTGAGCACATGCGCCTCGCCCACTGGCGGGCGCAGTTCGAACTTGCCGCCGATCCCGGTGGAAGGCGTGTTGCGCTGGTCCAGCACCGGAACAAAACGGGTCGAGCTTATGACAACGTTGGAGAAATTGCGCGCCTGGATATAGCCCAGCAAGTCGAACTGCCACTCGCCACGCCCTACCAGGCGCAGGCTTGCGTCCTGCGCTTCGCTGCTGCTGTCCGCGCCATCGAAGCGGAGCGTGCGATTGTCATCATAGACCAGCCCGCGCGCTTGCAGCTCGATTGTATCGGTCAGCGGGGCGACGCCGCGGAGTTGGACCGACCAGCTGTCATAGGCCGCGCGTGCGCTAAGCGGTGCGCGCTGGTCCTCCGGCGTAGTGTAGAAGCCCTTGCCGCGGTCCCAACGGCCGGAAATGGCTGCGAATCCCGCACCCAGATTGCCCGCCACTGTCGCATTCGCTTCGGTTTCGCCGCGATTGTTGCCCAATAGGCTACCACTGAAGAGGCCCAGCGTATCAGCATCGGCACTGGTGAGTTCGATCGTGCCTGCAAGCGCACCCGCGCCAAACGGACCGGATCCGCCGCCGCGTGTTACGCGTGCCTGGCCCAACCGTTCGGGAGCGATCGCACCAAACGGGATATAGCCGAAGAAGGGGTCACTCATCGGCACGCCATCGAGCAGGACGAGGGCGCGGCTGGTGGCGTTGCCGCCCAATGCGCGCAAGGTCGCGCCTTGAGCAGAGGGATTGGAGGAGCGGCTGTCAGACCGGCGGAACTGCTGGAAACCGGCGACGGAGGAAAGCGCATCCTCGATCCGGCCTGAGCCGGTCGATACGATCGCTTCGCGGTCGATCTCCTGCGAACCATATGCGACTGAAGCTGGCGTTTGCTCAAGCCCGTGGCCAGTTACCAGGATTGGAACAGGAGCCCGATCTTCTTGCGCGGGCTCGTCCCCCTCCTGCGCGCCGCTTTCCTGTGCTGCCGCGGGCGTTGACGCCAGCGAAATAGCCAATGCGATCAGTGCAATGCCGTGCGAGCTCTTAGTGTTTGTGTTCCTCATCGGACCCTTCTTGCGCCTGGGGAAAAGAGAGCCGGTGGATGTCTTGCGACCGCCACCGGCTCAGGGAGAGTACTACGATATCGTGTCGCTTCCGATCAACCTCAGAAGAACATGATACCTCCGACTGCAAGCGTATCGCTTTCAGCCTTATTGCCGTTGTGCGCCTTTGCCTCGCTGTGGACGTATTCGCCAATCAGCGTGACCCAGCTGGTCAGGCCGTAGCGAAGCTGCCCGACCCAGCTGGAATTGGTCTTGACCAGCGTTGGGTTAGCCAGCGCGTCGGCGGCGTTTGCATGCTTGAGCGAGCTTTCGCCGTAGCTGCCGCCAATCGAAACCTTGCCGAAGGTGGCCAGCGCCTGTCCGTAGAAGCCATCGCTCTTGCGCGGATTACCGAATGCGTCAGTATCGAACAGGTTGAGTACGGTCGTACCCAGGCCCTTGCCGGTGTAGTAATAGCCGGTGGCCGTGACAGGGCCGACTGTAACCTTCCCGCCGACATCGATGCCGCGACCGGTGTAGGAGGTAAATCCACCCGTGCCAGCGCCGACAGTGTCGTGCTTCTGCGTCACACCCGAGACCCACAGGCGCGTCGAGACGTCGCCGAAGCTGCCGTCATAGGTGATCTTGCCCTGGAAACCGGGCTGCTGGTTCGACTGGCCTGGAGCGGTCAGCGAAGACAGCGGCTGGAACACACCGGCAGAGATCTGCGCTCCGCCGAACTTGGGCGAAGTATAGGTGATCTGCGGCTGGAAGTCGGTGTAGATATATCCAACGCCGATGCGGCCCAGTGTGGTGTTGCCAGGCGCGACATTGCCGCCCGGCGTGCCGGAAGACAGCAGCGTGATGTCGTTCAGGATGGCTTCCGAAGCGAACAGGCCGATGTCGCGCCCGATCTTGACCGTGCCGACATTGGGCTTGCCGAAGGTCAGATAGACCTGGCGGAAGTCGATCCCTGCCGTTGCCAGCGCGGTCGGCTGGCCGCCGTTGTTGGCGCCCAATGCGCCCCAGGCGGTGCTGTTGATGCCGGGATACATGCCGAAGAATGCGCCCACGTCCCAGCCTTCCTGCTGCGAAGTGACGCTCACGGTCAGGAAGCCCGGAAGCAAGCCGTTGCGCACCGCGCTGCTGTTGTTGGTGCCAACGCTGGCGATGCCGCCAGTGACTGCTGTCGTGGCGGAAGGCGTGTCGGGATTGTCGTGGACATAGAAGCCATTGACAGAGCCGCCGAACTTGATGGTTGCCGGGCCAACTTCGAAGCCGATGCCGCTGTCAGTCATCTTGACTACGCGGCTTGAATCGAGCGTTTCCTGTGCCCTTTCCATCGGCGGCGGCGGCGCGGCCTGCGCTTCCGTCTTCATCTCGGACATGATTTCGGCATATTCCTCGTCTGTGAGGATGCCCTTTTCATGGAGCCTTTGCAGCAGCACCTGTGTGCCGCTGCTTTGTGCATAGGCCGGTACGCTGGTGGCGCTGAGAGCCACTGCGGCGACGGCACAACGCAGGAATAGTTTGGAGACCATTATCCTTCCCCCCTCTGTGGTGATTTTCCGTTTTCTACGGTGGGGAAAAGATGCGCTGCCGGCTCGTTTGCCGAAATTGGACTATGGTCGTCCTACTTTGGGATGAGGGTCTGAATGGCTGAGAATCGGGTGCCAACCGGCACCCTGTTTCAGATCACTCCGAAGGGACCAGCACCACGCCCCAGGGACCATTGCCACCCGGAATCGTCTTGACCACTTTCATCGCTGCCAGGTCGACGATGGAGATGTCGTCGCTGCCGCCATTGGCAACGATCGCTTGACGGTCGTCCTGAGTGATCGCGAGATGCCAGGGTCGGCTGCCGACCTCGACATATCCGCTCACTTCGCGACTGGAGGCGTCGATCAGGGCAATGTTGTTGGCGCGCCCCAATGCGACCACCGCCGTCTTCCCATCGGACGTGAAGCGGATGCCGCAAGGCAGGACCTTGTAGGGAAGCGCACCGGGCGGAGCGAATTCGATCGTCGAGACGATCTCTTTGCTTGCCATGTCGATCACATGGACCTTCTGCCCCACTTCGGCGGCGACCCAGGCCTCCTTGCCGTCAGGCGTGAACTCGATGTGACGCGGGCGGACGTCAGTTTCTGTTTCGTGGACGACCTCACGTGTAGCAAGGTCGATCCATGAGATGAGGTTGTCTTCCTCGCTTGTAACCAGCAGCCACTTTCCGTCCGGGCTCTGGGCGATGCCTTCCGGCTCCTCGCCAACCTCGACCTGCCAGGCAACCCTTTGCGATTCGAGATCGATGGCAGTGGATGCGGCATTGTCCTCATTCGCCACGAACAGCAGTTTTCCGTCGTTGGAGAGGAAGAACTGTTCGGGGTCGTTGCCCGATGGAAGGGTAGCGATCAAAACCCCGGTCTTGCGGTCCCTGACCTCAACCGCATTGTCCAGGCTGGCGCAGATATAGAGGTATTTGCCGTCCTTGCTCAGCAGGATGCCGCGCGGTCGCTGACCTACATCGAAGGTATCGATGACTTCGCCACTGGCGATATCGATCACGCTCACTGTCGAAGAGCGCTCGTTGCTGACATAGGCAGTCTGCGCCATTGACGGAGACGCAATCACGGCGGAGCCGAGCAAGCCTGCGAAGAAAAACATTCTCATCCTCATGATGTTCTCTTACTTTCCCTCAGGCGAGCAAAAACATTCGCCAAAAGTACAATGGGATCGCGCCCAATGCAGCCGCTATTCTGCATGTATTGGGAAATGGCCCCTTCCGGGCCGTGGTCGCACGAGGATGCTGAGATGAAAAAGATTCGCAATCATATAGTCTTGGGGTTGGCTTCTGCCGCTCTTACCGTGGGAATTGGCTCGCAGGTAGCTGCGCACGGGGATGTGACGCCACAGGCGGTCGACACATCGGACCTTCCGCAGATCGGCGAGGAATGGCTTGAAGAAAATCCCTATTCGGGGAACGCCCGGGCGATCGAGATCGGCGAATCGGCCTATGGCCAGAACTGCGCTCGCTGCCACGGACTGCAGGCAATTTCGGGCGGCATCGCCCCCGATCTGCGCTATCTCGAGCTTGGCCCATCGGGCGATGAATGGTTCGTGGAGCGTTACCGCCACGGATCGAGCCATGACGGCAAGGTCTATATGCCGCCCTTCGGCGAGGTTCTTGGCCAGGAAGCCGGCTGGGCCATCAGGAGCTGGCTCGAAACGAAGTACACGGACGAATAGGGGTGAACCGGAGAGGATTTCTCGCAGGGCTGGCCGGTGCAACCGGCGCAGCTGCAATCTCCAGCCCCTTGATCGCGGCGCCGCTGGCTAAAGTCCGCGAGACCGGCTTTCTCCGGGTCGGTGTCTATGCGAACAATCGCCCCTGGTCGTGGGAATCAGGCGGCAAGCCTGCCGGTATCGATGCCGATCTGGCGCGCGCGATTGCAGAGGCGCTGGGCGTGAGGGCGGACGTTGCCCTGTTCTCTGCAGACGAAGAAGTGTCTGACGATCTGCGCAATGTCGTTTGGCGCGGCGGATTGCTGGGCTTCCAGCGTTGCGACGTGATGCTGCACGTTCCTTTCGATCTCGAGTTCGCCAAGCAGGAGGACAAGGTCGTTTTCGTCGCGCCCTATTATCGCGAAGATTTCACGGCGATCTGCAGTGCACAGACGAAGAATTGCGACGCGCCTCCGCAGCTCTTCCAGGGCAAACGTGTCGCTGCCGAGCTCGACTCGATCCCGGATTTCTACCTTGTGGGCGGCTTCGGCGGAATTCTGAGCAATGATGTCGAACACTTCTCGACCGGCTATGAAGCAGCCTTGGCGGTTCAGACTGGCGGCGCAGATATGGCCGTGGCCACCCGCGCGCAGATCGAAGCTGTCATCAAGGATCATCCTGAGGCCAAGGGCCAGCTACGCAAGAGTCCGCTACCAATGATCCCGTCCAATGGCTGGGACATTGGCATGGCTGTGAAGGAAAACAGCCGCTCGCTCGGCTTCGCGATCGAAGACGTCATCCTCGAAATGACCGAGAGCGGCCGAATGGCGGAGATCTTCGCGGCGCATGGCGTGGCCTGGGAGCCGGCGCTGGCAGCGACCCCGCATAGCTGATTGGGAAGGGGCCGGACAGGTTTCGGGCGCTTCGCATAAGCCTAAGGTTCAATTGTCCGGCGACCGGCAAAGGATAGGCTCCATTTCGATAATTGCCATCCATCGGTCCGAACACCTTCGGTTCGTACCGAAAATATACAGGAGGGAAGGATGAAGGGTTTCTACAAGACTTTGATTGCAGCGACGGCACTGGCCGGCACTGCACTGGCTACATCGGCGCAGGCCGAAGGGCCGACAAGCGCCGATCTGGTCAATGACGCGAACACGCCGGATGACGTACTGACCTATGGCATGGGCCCGTGGCAGCAGCGTTTCAGCAAGCTCAACCAGGTCAACAGCGGCAATGTCGGCGATCTGGTGCCGGTCTTTGCCGCTTCGCTCGGTGGCGAAAAGCAGCGCGGGCAGGAAGCGCAACCGATCGTCTATGACGGTACAATCTATGTGACCGGTTCCTATTCACGACTGTTCGCATTCGATTCGCGCACCGGCGAAAAGAAGTGGGAGTACAACGCCCGCTTGCCCGATGGCATCATGCCCTGCTGTGACGTCGTCAACCGCGGTGCCGCCATCCATGGCGACAAGATCATCTTTGCTACTCTCGATGCTCGCCTGGTCGCGCTGAACCGCGAAACCGGCAAGGTCATCTGGAACAAGAAGATCGCGGACTACAAGGAAGGCTATTCCGCAACGGCCGCGCCGATCATCGTGAAGGACATGGTGATCACCGGCAATTCAGGCGGTGAATTCGGTGCAGTTGGTGCAGTGGAAGCGCGCAATGTCGACACTGGTGAGCTGGTCTGGCGGCGCCCGGTTATCGAAGGGCACATGGGTACCCTCAATGGCCAGGACAACGGCATTACCGGCAAGACCAATGCCACCTGGCCGGGCGATCTGTGGAAGACCGGCGGCGGCGCGACCTGGCTTGGCGGAACCTACGATCCGGGCACGAACCTGGTCTATTTCGGCACGGGCAACCCGGCGCCCTGGAACAGCCACCTGCGCCCGGGCGACAACCTCTACACCAGCTCGACGCTGGCGATCGATGCCGACACCGGCAAGATCAAGTGGCATTACCAGACGACCCCGCATGATGGCTGGGACTTCGATGGCGTGAACGAGTTCATTCCCTTCGATGCCAAGCTGAATGGGAAGTCGATGAAGCTCGGCGCGAAGGCCGATCGCAACGGCTATTTCTACGTACTCGATCGCACGAACGGCAAGCTGATGGGTGCACACAAGTTTGTGATGCAGACCACATGGGCGGACGGAATCAACCTGAAGACGGGCCGGCCGAACTATGTCGATGCCAACCGTCCCGGACCGCCGCAGGGCACCGAGAAGGGCACCGTCGTGTTCTCATCGCCTTCCTTCCTCGGCGGGAAGAACTGGATGCCGATGGCCTATTCTCAGGATACGGGCCTGTTCTACGTCCCTTCGAATGACTGGGGCATGGACATCTGGAACGAACCCATCGCCTACAAGAAGGGCGCGGCCTATCTGGGTGCAGGCTTCACAATCAGGCCGATTGCGGAAGATCACATCGGTGCATTGCGCGCGATGGACCCCAAGACCGGCAAGATCGTGTGGGAGTACAAGAACAAGGCTCCACTATGGGGCGGTGTTCTGACCACCGGCGGCAACCTCGTCTTTACCGGTACGCCTGAAGGCTACCTCAAGGCGTTCGATGCAAAGACCGGCGAGGAGCTGTGGAAGTTCAACACCGGTTCGGGCGTTGTTGGATCTCCAGTCACCTGGACCCAGGATGGCGAACAATATGTCGCCGTCATGTCTGGCTGGGGCGGTGCAGTTCCGCTCTGGGGTGGCGAAGTTGCCAAGACATTCAAAGACATCAGCCAGGGCGGTGCGCTCTGGGTGTTCAAGCTCAAGCAGTAATATGGTAATGTCGCGGGGACGGATTGAGACTTGCGTTCGTCCCCGCGAATTTGCCATATTCGGATCAAACGAGAGCGAAACCATGCCCGACGCCTATCTTCCCGAGCGGCTTTTGATCGTGGACGATCACGCGCTCGTTCGTGACGGGCTGCGCTCCGTGCTGCAAGTCAGCTTCCCCAAATGCGATTTTTATGAAGCGGCGGACTTCGAAGAGGCGCTCAATCAGCTTGGCGAACTGGACGAAGTCGATCTTGTTCTGCTCGACCTCAATATCCCCGATACTTCCCGGCTTTCCGGTCTTCAGCAATTGAGGGACGATTTCCCCAGTATCCCTGTGGTCATGGTTTCAGGTACCTATGACCGGGTGACGGTGCGCGATGCGCTTGCGGCCGGCGCGGCGGGCTTTGTTCCGAAATCGCTCAAGCGCGAAGCGATCGTGGATGCGCTGCATCAGGTGCTGGAAGGCGAGATCTACGTTCCCGAAACGCTGGAGGACGAGCCGATCTCTGAAGAGGAACGGTCGATCCAGTCGAAGATCGACACGCTCACGCCGCAACAGCGGGTGGTGCTGGGGCATCTGGTGGCAGGCAGGCTCAACAAGCAGATTGCATTTGAACTCGATGTGTCGATGACCACGGTCAAGGCCCATGTCTCGGCGATTCTGCAGAAACTCAACGTCTTCAGCCGTACGCAGGCGGTGATCCTGGCCAACCGGATCGGCTTTACCAACTAGGTTGGTAAGGCCCGTCAGACGGCACCTCAAACCTATTGCAGGACGCCCAGTCGGCGCAGCAAGGCGCGCAGCTGCGCAGGCTTCACCGGTTTGGTGAGCATCGGAAGCTGCTGCTTGGTAAGGCTCGCCTTGACCTCCTCTGTGCGATCGGCGGTGATGACGAGGGCGGGGACCTGCTCTCCGATTGCGTCCCGCAATGATGCGATCGCCTTGTCACCGGTCAGATCGTCATCGAGATGGAAGTCTGCGATCAGGACATCCGGACCTGCAGCGATCGCGCCTTCCAGAGCCTGATCGCTGAGCCCGGAGACCGCAAAAACCTGCAACCCCCAATTGGAAAGCAGTGCGCTCATGCCCTCCAGGATGGCCTTGTCATTGTCGATGATGATCGCCGTCCCACCGCCGCGTGCAGGCCGTGACGCGCGAGTTGGCTTCGCCGCTTCGACGACTTCGACCGGCTCTTCGGCTGGAAGGATCAGCGCAAACTCGGACCCTTCGCCAACTTCGGACTCGATCTCGATGACGTGCCCGAGTGCAACGCAACTTCGTCGCACGATTGCAAGGCCGAGCCCGTGGCCCGGCTGGCGGCTGGTGATCTTGAGGCGGCGGAACTCGTGGAAGATATCTTCGCGCTTTTCCGGTGCGATTCCCACACCCGTATCGCGGACGAGGATGCGAACCTGGTCGTCGTCGCGCCTGGCGGACAGGGACACGCTGCCCCTTTCGGTATAGCGGATCGCGTTGGAAACCAGGTTCTGCAGGATGCGGCGGAGCATGTGCATGTCGCTGCGGACCCACAGCCCGCACTCTTCCACGTTGAAATCGAGCCCGGCGGACTTGGCAGAAGGACCGAATTCGATTCGCAGAGCCGTAAAGATCCGGTCGAGTTCGAGTGCAACGAATTCCGGCTCCTTTGCCCCTGCATCGAGCCGGGAAATCTCGAACAGCGCCTCGAGCAGTTCCTCCACTGAATCGAGAGCCACCGATGCCCGCGTAACCAGCCCGCGAGAATCCGGCGCAAGTCTTCGCTCGCCCAGTGCGGACACGAACAGCCGGGCCGCGTTGAGCGGCTGCAGAAGATCGTGGCTGGCCGCTGCAATAAAACTAGTCTTGGAGCGATTTGCCTGTTCGGCCTCGTCCTTGGCGGCTTCCAGCTCGCTGTTGAGTTCACTGAGCTCGGCGGTTCGTTGCTGGACCGCTTTCTCAAGTGTCTCGGCCGTTTCCTTGAGCGATTGCTGATAGCGCAGCCGGTCTGTCACATCGTCAAAGGCAAAGGCCATGCCGCCGGTCGCCAGGGTGGTTGACCGGACCACGAAATGGCGGCCATCCATGGTGCATTCGGTGCTGATCCTGGGGCCACGCCCATCGCGCCATTCGACCGCCTGAGGCCGGTCCAGGCCGCGCTCCTCCACGCAATATCGGGCAAGGTCTTCATGACTGCCAATTACGCTTTCCACGCCTGCCTTCAGCATCAGCATCTCGGCAAAGCCATCGTTCCATGCTTGCAGCTTTCGGTTGCTGCCAAACAGGCAGGCGCCCTCGGAAAGCGTATCGAGCGTGGCCTGCAGGGCCAGGTTTCGGACCGCCAGTTCCTTTGCCCGTTCGCGCGCATCCTCTGCCTTGACGCTGGTGATGTCGGTGTAGATGCCAACGGTACCGCCTTCGCTGGTGCGGAGTTCGTTGATCTGGAGCCAGCGCCCGTCGCTGAGCGCCTGCACATGCGCGCCGTCGGCCTTGCTGTGCCTGGCGATGCGATCCTTGATCCAGCGATCGGGAGAGACCAGCGAGCCGATTGTCCGCCCGCTGCGCGCAAGTTGCTGAGCCAGATCTTCGAAGGCCGGGCTGTTTTCCGACAGATCTTCAAGCTCGGGCCAGAACTTGAGAAATGCCCGATTGCACATCAACAGGCGGTCATTGGCGTCAAACAGCGCAAATCCATCGCTGAGCGATTCAATTGCGTCGCGCAGCCGCGACCGGGCGGCGTCGGCATCGCGGTGCGCAACTTCGAGCTTGGCATTGGCGCTGGCGAGCTGGCCGAGCGCGTCTTCCAATTCGGCTGTCCGGTCGCGGACCATCGCTTCCAGCGTGATCGCGTTCTCGAACATCGAAAAGGCACCGCCCTGAATGTCGGTCGAACGCTCGACCCGGTCGACCAGGGCTGCGTTGATCTTTTCGAGCCGGCGAACCTGCTCCTTAAGCGCTTCGATTTCCGCCTCGCGTTCGCGTTCATCGCCAGAGGATGTCGTGGAGGCCATCAGCGGCCGATTGCCAGACCGCTGAGCGTCTGATTGACATGGGCGGCGCGGAATTGCTCGCCATAAGTGTTGAAGCCGACGATGCGGTTCTCCGAATAAAGCTGCGAAATTTCGCGGCTCAGCTGGCGGCTATCCGCATCCACCCGGTTGAGAACGCAGTCGAAACCGAGAATGAGGTCCGTTTCGCCGACGTGCCGCTCAATCTCGCTAAATAGCTCTTGCATCCGGACGATACGATCGACCGGCTCTCCGATAGTCAGCACGATCCCGTTGTCGACCGCGCAATAGAAGGTCAGGCTGCCGTCTTCGTTCGCACTTTGAATCGAGCGGACGTGGTAGGTCCCACCCGTCCGCACCATCGGTGGGTGTGCTGCAAAGAAGGCCGTATCCAGGGGTTCGACAGGATTACCCGAAAGCCGCCGGTATTCCTCTGCAGCGGGCGCAGCGTTGATTTCATAGACGATGCGCTTTTCCGGATCCGCTTCAGTCACCACCATCTTGGCCGGTCCGGGCTGGTAATGATTGGCCGAGAATACATGCAGCGCCCGCGTGCTGGTCAGGATTGCGATAACCGCTGCATCCTGGTGAAAATCGCCATCGAACAGCACGCCGGTTTCCAGGAAGGTCAAGCCGTCGCCGCTCGATCCGCCGATCAGTGCAATGTCACCCAGCGCGTCTTGCGCGGTCATCGTCAGCACCTCTTCGCGGTGAGACAGGCCGTCGACCAGGAACAACGCAACCTGCTTGAGATTGTCGCCCAACAACAGGCTCGCTTCTTCGCGGGCATTGGCGGCGAGATGCCTGATCTGCCGCCGCGCCTCATCGCGGTCGAAGCCGTCGAGATCCGCCACCGGCAAGACGGACATCGTGAAGCTCGATGCGGGGAACCCGATAAACTGAAGGCTTTCTGTGTCATAACCTCGAGATGTCAATTCGCCTGCGCTGGTGCAGCCAATCAGGGGAAAGTCCGAAAGTTGCTCCCGGATTGCTTCGGCAAGCTCCTCTCGGCCATAGCGGTCGCCGCAAAACAAAACGCCACCTGCAATATCGAGGCCGCGGGTCTGCTCCGCAATCTCAGCCACTGCGTCGCCCGGTGTTGCTGCATGCGACGATGCAGACACCAATTCACCGGCTTGGCTTTGACGCGGTTGGTGCAATCTCCTCTCCCCGGCCGGATTTATCCAGTCCGCTAGTTTGGCCCGATCCCCGAACGGGCGAGCTTACGCTGCCGGTCCGTGCAATCAAGCGATTTGGTGCCGTCAGCCTGCCTCCACGCTATCGCCACGGGGCGGATCGCCTGCCGCTTCGAGCAGTTCGGCCTCGTGATCGGTGAAGACGCGGCTTCTGACAATAAATCGAATACCTTCAGGCGCTTCCAGGCTCATCCCGGAGCCACGTCCGGGCACAACGTCGATCGTGACTTGCGTGTGCCGCCAGTATTCGAACTGCGCGGCGCCGATCCAGACTGGTGTATCCTGGGTTAGAATTCCGAGCAGCACGTCCTGCGCGCCTACGCGGAACTCCCCTCTCGCAAAGCACATCGGGGCGCTGCCATCGCAGCAGCCGCCCGATTGATGGAACATCAGCGGGCCGTGCATTTCTGTCAGCCGCGCGATCCATTGCTCTGCTTCGGGGGTAGCAAGAATTCGGGGAGGGGATGCGGTCACGTCTCTCTCTCACATAGGGTAAAAGGCAGGCTGGCCGAAGCCAACCTGCCTTTCCCATTCGATCCCGTCCGGCGTGGAGAGAGGTGAGAGGAGCCGGACGGGAATGGGGATCTTGCCGTAAGGCAGACCGGCATCAGAAGAAGCCAAGCGCCTTGGGCGAGTAGCTGACCAGCATGTTCTTGGTCTGCTGGTAGTGATCCAGCATCATCTTGTGCGTTTCGCGCCCAATGCCCGACTGCTTGTAGCCGCCGAAGGCCGCATGGGCCGGATAGGCGTGGTAGCAGTTGGTCCACACGCGGCCCGCCTGGATGGCGCGTCCGAAGCGGTAGCAAGTGTTGGCGCTGCGGCTCCACACGCCGGCACCCAGGCCGTAGAGTGTGTCATTGGCGATGGCGAGCGCATCAGCATCGTCCTTGAACTTCGTGACCGAAAGGACCGGACCGAAGATCTCTTCCTGGAAGATCCGCATCTTGTTGTGGCCTTCAAGGACGGTCGGCTTGACGTAGTAGCCATCTGCCAGTTCGCCTTCATGGATCTGGCGGCCGCCGCCGGTCAGGACCTTGGCGCCTTCATCCCTGCCGATATCGATGTAGCTGAGGATCTTCTCGAGCTGGTCGTTCGAGGCCTGCGCACCGATCATGGTAGCGGGATCGAGCGGGCTGCCGAGCTTGATTGCCTCGACCCGCGCAACTGCCTTCTCGATGAAGCGATCGTAGATCGATTCGTGTACCAGCGCGCGGCTGGGGCAGGTGCAGACTTCGCCCTGGTTCAGCGCGAACATCGCAAAGCCTTCGAGAGCCTTGTCGAGATAGTCGTCGTCTTCGGCCATTACGTCGGCGAAGAAGATGTTCGGGCTCTTGCCGCCCAGTTCCAGCGTGCAGGGAATGAGGTTTTCCGATGCATACTGCATGATCAGGCGGCCCGTCGTAGTTTCGCCGGTGAAGGCGATCTTGGCGATCCGCTTGTTGGTGGCGAGCGGCTTGCCCGCTTCAACGCCAAAGCCGTTGACAATGTTGAGCACGCCTTCAGGCAGCAGGTCCGCCACCAGTTCGGCCAGCACCAGGATCGACATGGGAGTCTGCTCGGCGGGTTTGAGCACCACGCAATTGCCCGCGGCCAGCGCCGGGGCGAGCTTCCACGCCGCCATCAGGATGGGGAAGTTCCACGGGATGATCTGGCCGACTACACCGAGCGGTTCGTGGAAGTGATAAGCGACCGTGTCATGGTCGATTTCCGCGATCGAGCCTTCCTGCGCACGGATGCAAGCGGCGAAATAGCGGAAATGGTCGATCGCCAGCGGGATGTCTGCCGCGGTCGTCTCGCGGATCGGCTTGCCATTGTCGATAGTCTCCACCATCGCCAGCATGTCGAGATTGTCTTCCATGCGCTGGGCGATCCGGTTGAGGACGTTCGCGCGTTCGGTGCTGGACGCCTGACCCCAGGCATCCTTCGCCTTATGTGCCGCGTCGAGCGCCAGCTCGATGTCCTCGGCAGTTCCACGCGCCACCTGGCAGACGGGCTGACCGGTAATGGGCGAGATATTGTCGAAATACTGACCTTTGACCGGGGCAACCCATTTGCCGCCGATGAAATTGTCGAATTTTTCCTTGATCAGCGATTGGCCGCTGAATTTGTTCATAGCCTGTTCGAGCACTTTACCTTCTCCTCACGACAAGATTCGTTGGAGGCAAACTGCTCCCTTGTGATCGGCTCGCCAATTAGACCTTCGGGCGATAAGGCCACATTCGCGTTTCGGCCTGAAGGCTGTTTCCCGCGCCAAATGAAATCGCCGCGAGAAGCACAGAGCTTCCCGCGGCGGATTTCCATTTATCGTTCTTTTTGCGACGGAGCGGGTTTTGCCCGCTCTCACCCGAATGGGCTCAGAACGAGTAGGTAACTCCTGCGCTGATGACCCAGGGATCGAGTTTGTGCTTGGTTTCAATCGCCAGCACGTCACCCGCATACCAGCGCGCTTTGGTGTCGATGAAATAGCGCTTGGCATCGAGCGAAAGCCCGAAACCGCTATCATTCAGAGGAATGTCGACACCGGCCTGAAGCGCGAGGCCGAACTCGTCCGAAAGATCGAACTTGGTCACTCCAAGCGGGATGGTTGCTGCACCCGGCTTGTCCTTGATCCACAGGAAGTAGGTTGGTCCTGCGCCGACATAGGGCTTCACCGCGCCCAGGTCGAAGTGATACTTCGCGGTCAGGGTCGCAGGGATTAGTTTGGCGTTGGAGACAAGTTCCGCCCCCGGAAGGCCCGTCGTTCCATCGACATCGTGCTGGGTCATGCAGCAGATCGTTTCGAGCGAGAAATTGTCGGTAACGAAATACTCGATCGCGACTGTCGGAACGAAATTGTCGTTCGCCTTGGTCTGCGTATCGGCGGGAAGACCCACGATATCGACGTTGACCGACTTGATCTTGCCATCGGGCAAGACGCCGGTGCCAAGGAGCTTGACCTGTACCGAACCAGCTCGATCCTGAGCGGAAGCGGGTGCTGCAATGGAAGCAAGTGCGACGCAGCCGGCCAGTAAATACGCTTTCATCTTTCGTTTCCCTGCGCCGCACCGACCACCCCTTGCAGTCGAGTTGTGTGCGACGTCGAGGCGCATGTATGATTCGCGCGACAATGCTTCATTGATCTCAATCAAAGACTTTATGGGCCTTTGTGGCGAAGCACGGTTCCATTCTCCGCCCCGTATGGAATCCGTTGATGGCAGCGTCTGGCACCCTCGATATATTCTTGAGATCGACCTTTGGTGTCGAGCCAGGCAGCCATGTTGGGCGTGAGCTGCGCGATTTGTCGAATGAAATTGCCCTGAAGAAGGGGAAGACTGCTCCGCTGGATCACTCGATCAACCTGACGGTCTATCTCGCCAGCGGAGCCACCAAGCTCGTGGCGCATGCCAAGGGTGGACGCGAACAGATCGTCGCATTTCATTTCGGGGGCGACATCATCTCCGTGCCTGCCGATGCCATGCACGCGAGCAGCCTGGTTGCCCTAAAGGACAGTTTACTGATCGTGTTTCCATCGCGAGAGTTCTATGATCGAGGGGCATCTGAACCTGCAATCCTTCGGCCACTGCTCGATCGTGCACAGACCGCGCTTCATCGTTGCAGAGACAAGGCCGTTGGCTTGGGGCGCAAGAATGCCCGCGAAAGGGTCGCAAGTTTTCTGCTATCCATGGCGGAACGGATGGAGTCTGTGGAGGAAGAAGCGTTGGTATTGGACTTGCCAATGTCTCGCCGCGATATTGCGGACAGCCTGGGGCTTACGATTGAAACCGTAAGCCGGCAGTTCGGCGAATTGCGTGATGCCGGTCTGGTCCTGACCGGCGGGAGGTCGCGGGTTCGCCTGTGCGACCCGGCTGCCCTGGCAGACATGGCGGGACATTTTTGAATGACGGTACGACCGAAAATTCGAAACTTGATGTGAATCAATGTGGGGCGGTACGTGAATCACTACCGCGCTGACTCAATTCAGGGGAAGGTAACATCATGGAAGCTGTATTAGGCAGAGTCGGGCTTTGGGCGCTTTTGCTCTTGCTTGCACTGGCCGCAATCGCAGGCGCGCATGATTTCGGATTTGCCGCGCATGCCACGATTATTGCGATCGTGGCCTTCGTGATGATCTGGGTCACTGCCAGTAACTACAATCCGCTCGCGCGTGCGCAGAGCATCTTCCGGATGCCGCCGGGTCCGTCGAAATACGATGACGACCCCATTCGGTGGGGCGTTATCGCGACCCTGTTCTGGGGGCTGGCCGGTTTCCTGGCCGGTTTGCTGATCGCTCTGCAGATGCGATTCCCCGAACTCAACGTCGAGCCCTACCTCAATTTTGGCCGATTGCGGCCACTTCATACCAGCGCGGTGATCTTCGCTTTTGGTGGCAACGCGCTGATCGCGACCAGCTTTTATGTCGTCCAGCGCACATGCCGTACGCAGCTTGCCTTTCCCGGCCTCGCGCGGTTCGTGTTCTGGGGATACCAGCTGTTTATCGTGCTGGCTGCGACCGGCTATCTGCTCGGCGTAACGCAATCGAAGGAATATGCCGAACCGGAATGGTATGTCGATCTGTGGCTCACGATCGTCTGGGTTGCTTACCTGGTCGTGTTCGTGGGGACTATCGTCCGGCGTCATGAACCGCATATCTACGTCGCGAACTGGTTCTATCTCGCATTCATCGTGACGATCGCGATGCTGCATGTGGTGAACAACCTTGCGATGCCGGTGAGCCTGCTGGGCAGCCGGAGCTATGCGGCTTTCGCCGGGGTGCAGGATGCGCTGACGCAATGGTGGTATGGCCATAACGCGGTCGGTTTCTTCCTGACCGCAGGCTTCCTGGCGATGATGTATTACTTCGTGCCGAAACAGGCGGAGCGGCCGGTCTATTCATACCGCCTGTCGATCATCCACTTCTGGAGCCTGATCTTCCTCTACATCTGGGCGGGTCCGCACCACTTGCACTACACGGCGTTGCCCGACTGGGCACAGACGCTAGGCATGGTGTTCAGCGTGATCCTGTGGATGCCCAGCTGGGGCGGTATGATCAACGGGTTGATGACGCTCAACGGGGCGTGGGACAAGGTCCGCACCGATCCGATCATCCGCATGATGGTGATCTCGCTCGCATTCTACGGGATGAGCACGTTCGAAGGCCCGATGATGAGCATCAAATGGGTCAACAGCCTGTCGCACTATACGGACTGGACCATCGGTCACGTCCATTCGGGTGCGCTGGGCTGGAACGGCATGATCACCTTCGCTTGCGTCTATTTCCTGGTGCCGCGCCTGTGGAAGCGGGAACGGATGTATTCGCTGCGCATGATTAACTGGCACTTCTGGCTCGCAACGCTGGGTATCGTGTTCTACGCCTCCAGCATGTGGGTGGCGGGTATCACCCAGGGCCTGATGTGGGCCGAATACGGGCCCGATGGCTACCTGATCTGGTCGTTCGTCGACGGGGTGGAAGCGATCAAGCCGATGTTCCTGTTGCGTGCGTTCGGCGGAGCCCTTTACCTGAGCGGCTTCCTGATCATGCTCTGGAACGTCTGGCAAACACTCGCCGGCAGGCTGCGTAGCGAAGCTCCGATGTCCGAGGCGCGCTACGATGAAGGCGCCGATCACCCTCTCCCAGCAGCAACCCCTGCCGAATAGGAGCCCGAACGATGAGCAATCAAGCCAAGCAACCATTCGGGCGCCACAAGAAGCTCGAACGCAATGTGACGCTGCTCGGCGCGGCGACGCTCCTGACGGTCATGATCGGCGGGATCGTGGAAATCGCTCCGCTGTTCTGGATCGACAACACGATCGAGAAGGTGGACGGAATGCGTCCCTATACCCCGCTCGAACTGGCGGGCAGGGATATCTACATCCGCGAAGGGTGCTATGTCTGTCACAGCCAGATGATCCGCCCTTTCCGTGACGAAGTGGAGCGCTACGGCCACTACAGTCTGGCGGCTGAAAGCATGTACGATCACCCGTTCCAGTGGGGCTCCAAGCGGACAGGGCCGGATCTGGCGCGTGTCGGCGGGCGCTATTCGGACGAGTGGCATGTTCAGCACCTTCAGAACCCGCAAAGCGTGGTGCCGGAAAGCATCATGCCGTCTTACAGCTTCCTGTCGGAGACCAAGCTGGAACTGGCGGACCCGTCAGCCAATCTCACGGCGTTGAGCCGGGTCGGCGTGCCTTATAGCGAAACCGATATTGAGAAGGCTTCGGACGATCTGATGGCTCAGGCCAATCCCGATCTCGATGCGGGCGACCTGACGGAACGCTATCCCAAGGCGCAGATCCGCGATTATGACGGCGATCCGACCCGCGTGACTGAAATGGACGCGCTGGTCGCCTATCTCCAGATGCTGGGCACGCTGGTCGATGTCGGCAGCGCGGCGGCGCAGGAAGAGCTGGCGACGGAGACTGGCCGATGACGCTGTACGAATCCATTCGCCATTTCGCCGACAGCCATTGGCTGGCAATCATGTTCATACTGTTCGCGGTGCTTTGCGCCTGGCCGTTCCGGCCCGGTTCAAGGGCTCAAAACCGCACAGCAGCAATGTCGATTTTCGAGGAGGCCGACGATGGCCAATAAGCGCGTCGACGAGACTACAGGTACCGATTTCGTTGGTCACGAATGGGATGGCATCGAAGAACTCGATACGCCGATGCCTCGCTGGTGGCTGTTCCTGTATTACGCCACGATTGTATGGGGCATCATCTATGTGGTGCTCTACCCGGCCTGGCCCATGGTGAGCAAGGCAACCGAAGGCTATCTGGGTTGGACCAGCCGAGGCCAGCTGGCACAGGAAATGAAGGCGGCGGAAGAGGGTCGCGCGGCTTTCCGCCAGCAACTGGCTTCGATGCCTATTGAAGAGGTTGCGGGCGATCCTGCGCTGCTACAGCAGGCGGTTGCGGGCGGACGTGCCGCCTTTACCGTGAACTGCGTGCAGTGCCATGGTGCGGGTGCGGCCGGCGGCCCCGGCTATCCCAACCTCAACGATGATGACTGGCTGTGGGGAGGCGATTTCCAGACGATCGAATACACGATTGCCAATGGTATTCGCCAACCGGAACACGATCTGACCCGTTACAGTCTGATGCCAACATTCGACGGTGCTTTCGATGCGAAGCAGCTCGATGCCGTGACCGATCAGGTTCTGTCCTTTTCCGGCAAAGCCCAGTCGAGCGAACTCGGTGCGCAGCTCTATGCGGACAATTGCTCCGTATGCCACGGGCCTGCAGGCGAAGGCGACCGCACGCAAGGTGCGCCCGCACTGAACGATGCCATCTGGCTTTACGGCGGCAACCGCGAATTGATCAAGCAGCAGATCCTGAATCCGCGCATGGGCATCATGCCGGCATGGCAGAACAGGCTCGATCCTGTGACGATCAAGATGCTGACAGCATATGTGCATTCGCTTGGGGGAGGCGAGGATCCAGCAGAGGTTTCGGGGGATCAGGACGAGATTTCCGGTGACCAGACGGCTGGAAGCGATGAACAAACCCAGTAATCTTTCCACCCCTTCAGAGGGGACGCACCTCTACGAGAAACGCAAACAGGTCCATAACAAGCGGATCGATGGGCCATTCCGTCGTTTCAAGTGGCTCGTCATGTTCGTCACACTGGCGATCTATTACGGCACGCCGTGGATTCGCTGGGACCGCGGGGCTTACGCCCCTGACCAGGCTGTCCTGATCGATCTCGCCAACCGGCGGTTCTACATGTTCGGGATCGAGATCTGGCCGCACGAATTCTATTTCGTTGCCGGATTGCTGATCATGGCGGGAATCGGGCTGTTTCTGGTTACCAGCGCCGTCGGCCGTGCCTGGTGCGGCTATACCTGCCCGCAGACGGTGTGGACCGATGTGTTCCAGCATATCGACCGATTTGTCGATGGCGACCGCAATGCACGTATCCGGCTTGATGCCGCGCCGTGGGGCCCCCGGAAGATCGCGAAGCGGGCGTTCAAGTGGACAATCTATCTGGTCATCAGTTTCTGGACCGGCGGCGCATGGATCATGTACTTTGCCGACGCGCCGACCCTGACGCGCGATTTCTGGGCAGGCGACGCAGCACCCATCGCATATGTGACAGTGGCCATCCTGACGTTCACCACCTTCGCGCTGGGTGGTTTCATGCGCGAACAGGTCTGCATTTATATGTGCCCCTGGCCGCGGATCCAGTCCGCGATGCTGGACGAAAATTCGCTGATCGTCACTTATAAGGATTGGCGCGGTGAACCGCGTGGCAGCGTGAAGAAGGCCGAAAAGAATCCCGGGGCGTTCGGCGATTGCATCGATTGTATGCAATGTGTTGCGGTCTGTCCGACGGGGATCGACATACGCGAAGGTCCGCAGATCGGCTGTATTACTTGCGCATTGTGCATCGATGCCTGCGATAAGGTCATGAAGGATGTCGGTCGGCCCCGGGGGCTGATCGACTACGCCACACTTGAAGATTGCGAACGTGAAGCCGCCGGTGAAGCACCCCGACCAGCATGGAAGGCGTTGCTGCGACTGCGCACGATCGCCTATTTCCTGGTGTGGGCTGCTATCGGCTTGGGCCTTTTGTTTGCGCTGGGCGTAAGGAACCATACCGATATCAGCGTCTCGCCTGATCGCAATCCGCCATTCATGCTGATGAGCGACGGGTCGATCCGCAATTCCTACACGGTCAAACTGCGCAATATGGAAAGCCGCCCGCGCGAGATGGAGGTTTCGCTTCAAGGCTTGCCGGGTGGGCGCTTTTGGACCGATACCATGCTTCAATCCGATGCGGCGACCGTGCAGAAAGTGACCGTTCCGGCAGACCAGACCTTCATCATGCGTGCCTATGTCGTCATGCCAAGTGGTTCGGCGACCAGGGATTTCGATTTTGGTGTAATGTCGCTCGACGAGAAGGGTGAAAGCGATACGGCAGAGGCACGGTTCTCCGCGCCGGGAGGTTCCTGATGAAGGACAAGTTCACCGGTTGGCACATGGCGGCAATCCTGGTCCTGGGGTTCGGCGTGGTCGTCGGCGTAAACTTCTACATGGCCTACGAGGCGCGCGCTTCGTTCAACGGCGTGGTGGTCGAGAACTCTTACGTCGCGAGTCAGAAGTACAATGGCTGGCTCGAACAGGAAAAGGAGCAGGAGGCGCTGGGCTGGCAGGCCGAGCTGGAGCGCGACAAGGCGGGCCTGGTGCTGGTCACCACACAGGGCGTGCCTGCAACTGCGGAAGTGACGGCGATCGCGCGACGCCCGCTTGGCGATGATGAGGAAGAGATCCTGCAATTCGCCGGAAATGGTGATGGGCGTTACATATCCACCAGTCCTTTGGCCGACGGTCGTTGGACCATTCGTGTTATCATCCGCGCAGGCAATTCAAGCTGGATCGAGGAAAAGAAGATCGCATGAACGCTCCGGTCATCTCGAATGACAAGGCCGGATTTGCTCTGACCGATACGCGCTTCACAGTGCCCGGGATGCGCTGTGCCGGATGCATAGCGAAGATCGAGCGCGGACTTTCCGAACTGGACGGGGTAGAGGCCGCTCGCGTCAATTTCTCGAACAAGCGTGTGGCCGTGCATCATGACCCGCGGCTTGGAGAAGACGATCTGGTCGAAGCTCTGCGGCGGCTGGGCTTCGAGGCGCAGGCAGTGGCGGCCAATCCGCTGGCGCAAGACGACAGGGAACTGAAGCAACTGCTGCGATCGCTGGCGGTGGCTGGGTTCGGCATGATGAATATCATGCTGCTGTCAATCAGCGTCTGGGCTGGCGCGGGCGGTGCGACGCGTGAGATGTTCCACTGGCTATCGGGCCTGATCGCCTTGCCGGTGATCCTCTATGCCGGGCGTCCATTCTTTTCATCCGCGTGGATGGCGCTGCGCTATCGCCGCACCAATATGGATGTGCCGATTTCCATCGGCGTCATACTGGCGACCGGCTTGAGCCTTTACGAGACGGCAACTGGCGGGGCGCATGCCTATTTCGAAAGCGCGGTGATGCTGCTGTTCTTCCTGCTTGCAGGGCGAGCGCTCGATGCCAGCATGCGTTCGCGCACACGGGCCGGGATCGGCGCCTTGCTGGGCCGGATGGGGCGTAGTGCCAGCGTGATCCAGCCTGACGGTTCGACCAAGAGGATCGAGGCTGACCGGCTGGAGCCCGGTATGCTCATGCTGGTTGCAGCGGGCGAAGCGCTGGCTGCCGACGGCGTGATCGAGCAGGGGCAGGGCGCAATCGACAATTCGATGCTTACGGGCGAGAGCGCGCCAGAAGCGGTACACAAGGGCGGGATGGTCCATGCCGGCGCGATCAATCTGCTTGATCCGCTCCGCGTCCGGATAACAGCCGTGGCGAGCGATACGGTCATTGCGGAGGTCGCCCGGCTGATGGACGAAGCGGGCCAGTCGCGCAGCCGCTATGTTCGCATCGCCGACCGTGCCTCGCGCCTCTACGCGCCCGCCGTGCATTCGCTCGCTGCCTTGGCATTCGTCGCCTGGATGATCGCAGGGGCCGGGTGGCACCAGTCGCTGGTGATTGCCATTGCCGTGCTTATCATCACTTGCCCTTGTGCGCTGGGGCTGGCGGTTCCGGCAGCGCAAGTGGTGGCGTCCGGCGCGCTGATAAAGCGCGGGCTTCTGGTGAAGGATGGCAGTGCACTCGAACGCCTGGCGGAGGTCGATGTGGCGCTGTTCGACAAGACCGGCACGTTAACTCTTGGTGAGCCGCGCCCCGATATTTCCGCCCTGAATGACGAGGCGCGGAGCGTGGCGCTGGCGCTCGCCCAGTCCAGTCGCCACCCGCTCAGTCGCGGGCTTGCGCATGCGTTGCAAGCCGCAGGTGTAACCCCGGCCGAGATCGAGGACGTCCGCGAAGAGCAGGGCAGCGGGCTCACTGCGCGCTGGCAGGACAGGAATATCGCGCTCCAACGTCCTGATGGCGACAGCGCCGCCATGGCCACGCATCTGCGGATTGGCGACAATGGCTGGACGCTCGACTTCAGCGATCCGCTGCGGCCCGACGCCCAGCAGACGCTGGATTCGCTGAATGGGTTCGGCATTTCCAGCCGTATCCTGTCGGGCGACCGCAGCGAAGCGGTGGAGCAAGTCGCGCAGAGGCTCGGCCTCAATGCGCGATCAGCGGCGAAGCCGCAGGAAAAGCTCGATGAACTGGAAGCGCTCAAGCAGGAAGGCCATTGGCCGTTGATGGTTGGGGACGGACTCAACGATGGGCCTGCGCTCGCTTCCGCCCATGCTTCGATTGCGCCGGGTACGGCCAGCGATGCCAGCCAGCAGGCAGCCGATGCCGTCTTCATCGGTGAAAGGCTGATGCCTGTGGCTCTCGCGGTGCAGGTCGCGCGGCGGACAATGGCAATCGTGCGGCAGAACTTTCGCCTGGCGATCGGCTATAATGTGCTGGCAGTGCCGCTGGCACTGTTCGGCTTTGTCACTCCGCTGATCGCGGCGATTGCCATGTCGATCAGTTCGCTGGTGGTTGTCGGCAATTCGCTGCGTCTTGCGAGGGCCGCAAGATGACCGGGCTCACCTTCCTAATTCCGATAGCGCTGGGCATGGGATTGCTGGGGCTGGGGGTGTTCTTCTGGGCGATGAAGGACGGTCAGTTCGAAGATATGGATGGCGCAGCCAATCGTATCCTGATCGATGAGGAAGACGAAGAATGAGCGTGCTCTGGTTCGGCGTTGCAGCACTGTTTCCGATCATGGTCGGGCCGCTGCCTGCGCAACAGGAAAGCCTGACGTTGAAGCTGTGCAATGGTGGCGCGCTGTCGATTCCGCTCGGCAATGATGACGATCAAGCACCGGTGCCATGCGAAACGAAGGGATGCCACGCGGGCTGTTCGCGCAAGCGAAATTGATCCAGCGCAAAGACGCCCGTCGGGTTTCGCTACAAGAAACCGGGCATGTGGCCCTATTATCCAGAACTGCTCGAAACACCGGTTCCGCGTTATACCAGCTATCCGACCGCGGCTGAGTTTGGCGAAATCGATCCGCTCGCCTATCGCAAAGCTCTTGAGCGGGTCGAGGGCGATATTTCGCTCTACGTCCACATCCCCTTTTGCGAGAAGATCTGCTTCTATTGCGGCTGCAACACCGGAGCGGCTGGCCGCAAGCAGCGGCTGGATTCATATCTCTCGGCGCTTCATCAGGAAACCGAGACGGTTGCGGCGCTCGTCCCGCAAGACGCGCAAGTGCGGCGCATATCTTTCGGTGGAGGCAGCCCCAATGCGATCCAGCCGGACGAGTTCGTGGCCTTGGCCAGTCTGCTTAAGGCCCGGTTCGCCTGCCAGGACCCCATCACCTCCATCGAGCTCGATCCGCGCACCATGACACAGGAGTGGGCTGATGCCATCGCAAGGGTCGGGATCGAACGCGCCAGCCTGGGCGTGCAGACCTTTGCCGAGCATTGCCAGGTGGCAATCGGCCGCGTTCAGCCGGAAGAACTGATCGTGCGAACGGTCGATTGGCTGCGCGATGCTGGCGTCACCTCGCTCAATTTCGATCTCATGTACGGCTTGCCGCGCCAGACCCGCGAGGATCTGCTCGATACGCTGCACCGCACACGTGTGCTGGGGGCGGACCGGGTCGCGCTGTTCGGCTATGCCCATGTGCCTCATCTCGTTCCGCGTCAGCGGGCAATCGACGCCACTGGATTGCCCGATCAGGCAGAGCGCTTCGCGATGGCGGACATGGGCTACACCTATCTATGTACCCACGGCTATACGCCGGTAGGGTTCGATCATTTCGCCAAGCCGGGCGGCGATCCTCTCGCTCATGCGGCGCTGGACGGGACGCTACACCGCAACTTCCAGGGCTTCACCGACGACGCGGCGCCGAACCTGATCGGGCTTGGAAGTTCGGCGATCAGCAGCTTCCCCGACCTGCTGGTTCAGAACGAGAAGAATAGCGGGCGTTATCGCATGGTGGCCTCGCAAGGCCTGCTGGTGGGCAACAGGGGAATCTGGCGCAGCGCAGACGACCGCTATCGAGGGGCAGTGATCGAGCGGCTCCTATGCAGCGGTAAGGCCAAGGTTGGCGGCAAATTGCTGGCGGAAGTCCAGCCCGCGCTGGAGCCTTTCGTCAGCCGCGGCCTCGCGGCGATCGAGGATGACACGGTCATTATCCGCCAGCATGGGCTGCCCTATGCACGCACGGTTGCGGCCTTGTTCGATCCCTATCGCCAGCAATCGGGGCGGCGCTTCAGTTCGGCAGTCTGATCGGGGCAGGGCAGAGCCAGCGAGGCGGCCTGTGCTGACGATGGGTTTTCTGCAATGAATCCGTCAAACGAAATGCGGTGCAATTCTCAGGAAGAGATTGCCCAGGCAATGGAGATCCATCCCAGGGCCGCGAGGCACAGGATCAGCGCGATCCTTACGCTACCGGGCCAACGCTCTACTGTTTCGGCTTCGTCGAAACCCGCGAGGGCCAGCGGTTCCGTTTCCTCTCCCAGTTCGAGAATAGCCGAAAGCTGGTGATCGGTCAGCGCATAGGAGAACTCGCAACCCGTCGATCGTCCGTCGGACCAGATAACTCGCGCTGCCATGGGAGGGTTGTCCGGAAACTCCACCAGTATAGTCTCGCCAACTCCGGGTGGCTCTGAGCACAACAGGTTCAGTCCGCCGTTGGAGATATTGGTGACGACGGCGACGCTATCTCCGACAGAGGACGATGTCCGCAGGCCCAGGCGCAAGTGGTACCGCTGTGAGCGGCGCCGATCATGCGACACGGATTTATGGAGCGTTGCGATCACTGTACGAGCCTCTTTCCCGTCGAGGGTCGCACTATAAGGTTAATTTGCGTTTAAGTTTGATGCGAAGCCTGGTGTAGGTCAGTCCCGTCAGGAAAGCCGCGCAAAATTGGCAGCGCCGGGGGAGGGCTTGCGGCCCGGCTTCTCCGGTGATCGCGCCGTTCCCGCGAGCGATCCAATCGCCTCTGCAAGATCGTTTAGCTCGGCCTTGGCCAGCTTGTAGAAGACTTGTTTGGCCTCCTTGCGGGTTTCGACCAGCGCTGCCTTGCGCAGCACCGCCAATTGCTGGGACAGAGCGGGCTGTCCGATGCCGGTTGCTTCCTCGATCTCGCCGACATTCATCTCGCCGGATTTCAGCCGCTCGAGAATGCAAAAACGCAGCGGGTGAGCAATGGCCTTGAGCGCGTCGACGGGGGGCTGTTTGCTCATTTGCGCCGAGCCCCCGTCTCTTCACGCAGGAACCAATCGGTTTCGTGTTTTGCCGAATAGACTTCATCGAGCATGTTCGTCGGCGGTTTGAGCAAAGCGTCACCGGGACGCCAATTGGCCGGCGCCAGCGCCTGGTCCTCATCCACCGCCTGCAGCGCGTCCAGCGTGCGCAGCATTTCAGGGATCGAGCGGCCCACATTGGCCGGGTAGCAGGTCATCGCCCGGATCACGCCCTGCGGGTCGATGAAGAAGGTTGTGCGCACGGTGGCGCTGTCATTGGCCTGAGGGGAAACCATCCCGAAGGCGCGACCAATCACCAGTGTCGGATCTTCCACGATGGGGAAGCGCACTTCGATATCGAAACGGTCGCGGATCATCCTGAGCCAGGCGAAGTGCGAGAACAGGCTGTCGACCGAAAGCGCCATCAGCGCGCAGTCGCGCTGATCGAATGCATCTGCCTCCCGTGCCAGCGCGACGAACTCTGTCGTGCAGACGGGGGTGAAGTCCGCCGGGTGGGAGAACAGCACCAGCCAGCGCCCCAGGAAGTCCGAAAGGCGAATGTCGCCCGTGGTGCTACGCGCCGTGAATTCGGGCGCCCTGTCGCCGATCCGCAGCGCTTCGCCGCGATCATGATCCGATGCAAGCTGGTCCATATCCATTGATTAGCACTTGACTCTCGAAATGCAATACATATACATAATTTATGTAAATAAAGTTTTGAGGTGACAAGATGAGCAGCATCGATAATGCGCTGCTTGCGGCTGGCGATCAGGTCGAAAAGGCGCTGGTTGACGCAGCGTTACAACCTGAAGTGAAAGGCTTTTTTGACGAGCATACTTTCACGGTTTCCTATGTCGTGCACGACCCTGCGAGCAAGCAAGCGGCAGTGATCGACTCGGTGCTGGATTATGATCCGGCATCGGGGCGAACATCCTACTCGTCGGCCGACAAGATTACCGATTATGTGAAAGCGAACAGACTGGACGTGACGTGGCTGCTGGAAACCCACGCCCATGCGGATCACATATCGGCCGCGCCCTATCTGCAAGAGAAGCTGGGCGGCAGGATCGCGATTGGCGAGAACATCAAGGCCGTGCAGGACGTGTTCGGAAACCTGTTCAACGTGGGCAGTGAGTTTCGTCGCGACGGATCGGATTTCGATGTGCTCTTTTCCGACGGAGCAACCTTCCGGATAGGCGCGCTGCCGGTGACGGTGTTGCATGTTCCGGGCCATACCCCGGCCTGTATCGCCTATGTCGTGGGCGATGCCGCATTTGTGGGCGATACGATGTTCATGCCCGATTACGGCACGGCCCGTGCCGACTTTCCCGGTGGCGATGCGCGGCAGCTCTATCAATCGATCCAGCGGATTCTCTCGCTTCCCGACAAGACCCGACTGTTCATGTGTCACGACTATCTGCCCGATGGCCGCGCCGAATATGTCTGGGAAACCACCGTCGCCGCCGAGCGCGAGGGAAATATCCATGCGCATGACGGCGTTTCCGAAGACGAGTTCGTGGAAATGCGCGAAGCGCGCGACGCCACGCTCGAAATGCCGCGGCTGATCCTGCCATCGGTGCAGGTCAATATGCGTGCAGGTCACCTACCTCCGCCTGAGGACAACGGTGTAGTTTACCTCAAGATGCCGGTGAACGCGGTATGATGCTTCCCGGCTTTCCCGATGCCGCGCCGCTCGCCGGGCTTGCCGGGGGTGTGCTGATCGGCCTCGCTTCGGCGCTCATGCTGTTGGGTGCGGGGCGAATTGCTGGCGTATCTGGCATTGCCGCGCGCGCGACGAAAATCGCCAGCGGCGGGATGTCGATGAGCAGCGCCTGGCTTTTCCTGATCGGCCTGCCGCTTGGCGCATTCATCGTGATGATGCTGTCCGGCGGTCTCGAAACGCATTTCGCCAGACCCAGCCCGATTATCATCGCGGGCGTGCTGGTCGGCATGGGCACGCGCATGGGCAGCGGATGCACCAGCGGCCACGGCGTCTGCGGGATGAGCCGTCTGGCACCGCGATCGATAGTGGCAACGGCGACATTCATGGCCGCCGGAATCGCTACTGTTGCAGCAATGAATGCACTTGGACTGGAGGTAATGTGATGGGTAAGAATGTAGGAAATTTCGACCGGATCGCACGCGTAGTTGTCGCTATCGTGCTGGCCGTACTGGCCTATAACGGCACGCTTCAAGGCGGCCTGGCTACCGGCGGATATATTGTGGCGGCTGTCTTGCTGGTCACCAGCATTGTCGGCTTCTGTCCGGCCTATCGCCTGATGGGCATGAACACCTGCGGCAAATGACGATCGCCCGGATCCTTCCGCCCCTGCTTTCGGGAACCCTGTTCGGGGCGGGGCTTGCCTTGGGCGGGATGACCGATCCAGCCCGCGTGCGCGGCTTCCTCGACCTGTTCGGCGATTGGGACCCCACGCTCGCCTTTGTGATGGGCGGGGCGGTGATCGTCATGGCCGTTGCATGGATGCTTCAAAGGGGCATGGAACGTCCGATCTTCGCGACTGAGTTCACGATTCCGACGCGGCGTGACATTACTCCGCAACTGGTCGGCGGCTCGGCGCTGTTCGGGATCGGTTGGGGCATTGGCGGGCTTTGCCCGGGTCCGGGCGTCGCTGCACTGGCGATCAAGCCGGTTTCGGCGGCGATCTTCGTGGTGGCCATGCTCGGCGGGATGGCGCTGATGCGGATGGTCGAAGGCGGATCGTGACGGTCCGGGACTAGCATGATGCGTCTCAGCCGCTACCTGCCGATCCTCGACTGGGGGCGGAGCTACAACCGAGCGGTTCTGACCAGCGACATGGTGGCGGCCGTGATCGTCACTATCATGCTGATCCCACAGAGCCTCGCCTATGCGCTGCTAGCCGGATTGCCGCCAGTCGTCGGTCTCTATGCATCGATCCTGCCGCTGGTGGCCTATGCGCTGTTCGGGACCAGCCGTACATTGGCAGTGGGGCCGGTGGCGGTAGTTTCGCTGATGACCGCATCGGCGGCGGGCGCGGTGGCTGCGCAAGGCTCGCCCGAATATCTCGAGGCAGCAATCACGCTGGCAGCTCTGTCCGGCGTGATGCTGGCGGTTCTGGGCCTGCTGCGCCTGGGCTTTCTCGCCAATTTGCTCTCGCATCCTGTCATCAGCGGTTTCATCACTGCCAGCGGTGTGCTGATCGCGACCAGCCAGCTCAAGCACATCCTCGGCATTTCGGCGCATGGCGACAACTGGCCTGCCATGCTCGGCTCGCTGGCCAAGGGGTTGGGGCAGACGAACCCGTGGACTCTGGCAATCGGCGTTCCCGTCACTCTGTTCCTGTTCTGGGTGCGCAAGGGCGCGAAGCCTCTCATGATCGCAGCGGGGTTGAAGCCGCGTCAGGCGGATCTGGCGGCCAAGGCCGGCCCGGTCGCTGCCGTGGTTGTAACGATCGCGGTTGTGGTCGCGCTGGGTCTCGATGCGCAGGGCGTCAAGCTGGTGGGCGCAGTTCCGCAGGGCCTGCCGCCGTTTGCCATCCCCAGCGTCGACATCTCGTTGATCGAGCAGTTGTGGGTGCCCGCGCTGCTGATATCGGTCATCGGCTTCGTCGAGAGCGTATCGGTGGCGCAGACGCTCGCGGCCAAGCGCCGCCAGCGCATTGCGCCCGATCAGGAACTGATCGGCCTCGGCGCGGCCAATTTCGCCAGCGCGGTCTCCGGCGGCTATCCCGTGACCGGCGGCTTCGCCCGCTCGGTGGTCAATTTCGATGCGGGGGCCGAAACGCCCGCTGCCGGGGCCTATACCGCGGTCGGCATCGCGCTGGCTTCGCTGTTCCTCACGCCGCTGCTGTTCCAATTGCCGATTGCGACGCTGGCCGCGACCATCATCGTCGCGGTGCTGAGCCTGGTCGATCTGAAGACTCCCGGGCAGCTTTGGCGCTATTCCAGGGCGGACTTTGCCGCCCATGTCGCGACCATCGGCCTGACCTTGCTCGCGGGCGTGGAACTGGGCGTGATCGCGGGCGTCGCGGTCGGTCTGCTGCTCTATCTGTGGCGCGCCAGCAGGCCCCATGCGGCGATTGTCGGGCGGGTGCCTGAGACCGAACATTTCCGCAATATCGACCGGCACAAGGTCTTTACCGTGCCGCATGTCCTTTCGATCCGGATCGATGAGAGCCTGACCTATCTCAACGCCCGCCGGCTGGAGGAATATGTGCTTGAGCGCGTTTCCGAACGGCCCAGCCTGCGCCACGTCATCCTGATGTGCAGCGCGGTGAACGAGATCGACGCGTCCGGGCTTGAAAGCCTGGAGGCGATCAACCACCGGCTGGCGGATGGCGGCATCGGCCTGCACCTGTCCGAAGTGAAGGGGCCGGTGATGGACCGATTGCAGCGCACGCATTTCGTGGAGGAACTCAGCGGCAAAGTCTACTTGTCGCAGGATCGCGCTTTCCGCGAGCTATCCGCTGACGATGGCATGGCAGGCGCGCTGCCCGACGACATGGCCCGCGGGATGATTTGAGAGAGTGCAGGCTTCGTCAACTTTGCGGCACATTTCCATCAGGCCTAATCGCGGAAGGCTGTGTCTTTCAGCCGGGTGATCGGTGTGAATATGTAGGACAGGATTGATCGCTTTTCGCCCAGCAGATTGACATTGGCCACCATGCCCGGGCCGATCTTGAGTGGATTGCCTGCCCTGTCCAGCAACTGGTCGGTGGTCTGGATTTCGACTGTGTAGAAGGTATCGCCGGTCTGTTCATCCTTCACCGCGTCGGGCGAAATAGCGGTCACCTTGCCATCAAGAGTGCCATATATCGCGCGATTGTAGGCAGTGATCTCGACCCGCGCATCCTGATCAAGGCTGACATTGGCAATATCGGAAGGCCGGATCAGCGCTTCAATATAGAGCGAATCCTTGGATGGAACGATCTCCGCGATCGGGCTGCCAGCGGTGACCGAGCCGCCCACGGTGGTCACCAGGACGCGATTGACCAACCCTGTTACCGGACTGCGGATAATTGTGCGGTCGACGCGGTCCGAAAGGGCCGGCAACTGCTCCTGCTTGGCGTTCAGTTCCGCCTGCGCGACCGAAAGCTCTCCGGCGGTTTCCGTCAGCCAGTCGCTTCGTGCCTGCGCCGCCTGGGCCCTGGCTTCGGCAACGCCCGAACGCGCGCGGGCAAGGGCGGCCACCGCGGAATCGACGTCCTTGCGAGCCACCAGCGCGGCATTTTCCGCCTGGATCAGGTCGACGCGCGGGATGATTTTCGTCTCGACCAATGGCCGGATCATTTCCAGCTCCTGTTCATTGGCAGCCAGAGTGGATCGGCGCGCCTCGAGTGTGGACTGCGCTTCGACCACGGCACGCTCGGCCTGGTTTACGCGGGCGGCCCCCGCTGCGACCGCGCTTTGCAACACAGCCATGCGCGCCGAATGGAGCGATTGCTCGATCGCAACCTGGTTTTCCGGCGCAGCGCCATATTCTGGCGTCACTCCGCGAACCTCTGCATCGAGCCTGGCAATCTTGGTCTGCAAGGCGCTGACTTCCGCGGTCGAGCTACCGAAAGCGGCCCCTGAGAGGGTAGGGGAAAGGCGGACCAGGACATCGCCCTTCTTCACCGCCTGGCCAGCCTTGACCAGGATCTCTTCGACGACGCCGCCCTCGAGGTTAGAGACGACTTGCAGCTTGGAACTGGGAACAACGCTACCTTGCCCGCGCACGCTGCGATCGATCTTTGTCAGCGCGGCCCAGCTGAACAGCAGGACGACGAAGACAAGGATCCCCCAGAGGATTATGTTGGCAGACTTCCTTGCGGCAAACTCCTGCTCTTCGACCGAGGCCTCTCCGCCCTTCAGATTGTCAAGCAGCTTGGCCATCGCGTTCCCTCAATGCGCTCTTGATGTTCGCAACCTGGTTCTTGATTGCCTCGGGAGTACCATCCATGACGATCTTGCCGTTCGACATCATAATGATGCGGTCGACCAACCGCAGGAGCGAGGGGCGGTGGGTGATGAGCACCAGCGTGCGCCCTTCGAATTCCTTGCGCAGGTTTTCCATCAACTGCCGTTCGGTCTCCTGGTCGACGGAAGATGTGGGCTCGTCCATGATAATGACCGGTGGACGACCGACCAGCGCGCGGGCCATCGCGATCGACTGCCGCTGGCCGCCGGAAAGGCTTTCCCCGCGATCGGCCAGCTCCAGGTCGTAGCCGCTCGGGAAGCGGGAAATGAAATTATGCGCCATGCTCACCTTGGCCGCGCGAATCATTTCCTCATCTGCTGCATCCGCGCGCCCGAGCAGGATGTTTTCGCGGATCGAGCCGGTCAGCAGCACATTGTCTTGCAGCAACGCGCCTGTTTTCGTGCGCAGGTCATTTGGTGACATCTGCCGGACATCGGTGCCGTCGATCAGCACCAGCCCACTGCTGGGCGGATACAGGCCGATCATGAGCCTTGCGATAGTCGATTTGCCGGATCCGATCGGACCGATCAGGCCGATGTGCTCACCCCGGTCGACCCGGAAATTGATGTTGGAAAGCGCCAGTTCGGGCGCGTCAGGATAGCGGAAATCGACATTGCGGAACTCGATCGCGCCCTCGACCCGGTTCATGACCAATCCTTCGCCGCTCGGTCCCTCGACAGGCTGGTTCATGAATTTGTCGATCTGGCGATATGCGGTGCGTGCGGCGTTGAGGCGGGTCAGCAGATGCGCGATCGTACCGAGCGGGGCGACCACTCGGCCGGAAAGGATCGAGCAGGCGATAAGCCCACCCAGTGTGAGCGTCTGGTCCGCAATGGCGAAGACGCCGAAGATGACGACGCCGGTATAGGCCATGGTTTGCGCCGTCCCGGCGATCGTGATCGAAACGTTGGAAATGATCCGTTGCCGCAACGATGCGCCTGCGTGACCGCTTACTGCGCTATCCCAGCGTTGGCTCAGGATCGAACCGGCATTTGCGGATTTGACCGTCTCGAGGCTACCGATCGTTTCAACCAGGACCGATTGTTTGCCCAGCGCTTCACCCAGCGTCTGGGCGGAAACCCGCTTCATCAATGGCTGAGTGAAGAGCGCCGCACCGACCACCAGCGGAACCATCGTCATCGGGACGAAGACCAGCGCCCCCCCGATCAAGGCTATGACGCCCAGAGTGATGAGGATGAAGGGCAAGTCGACCAGCGCAGTAATCGTAGCAGAGGCAAAGAAGTCGCGCAGCGTGTCGATCTCGCGGACCAGGCCTGAAAGGCCACCGGTTGAGTGTCGTCCCAGATCCATTCGCATCGCCAGGATATGGTCGAAGATCGATCTGCCGATATCCCGGTCAATCCTGGCACCGGCGACATCCACGAAATAGGCGCGCAGGAGCTTGAGCCCGAAGTCGAAGAGAAGAACCAGCGCCAGCCCGATAGTCAATGCGACTAGCGAGTCCGTGGCATTATTGGGGACCACGCGATCGTACACTGTCATGGTGAATAGCGCCGTGATCAGCGCGAAGAGATTGATCAGGGCGGCGGCCATCGCGACCTTGAGATAGATCGATCGGTTGGCGCGCAAAGGACCGGAAAGCCATTCGGCCATCCACCCTTTGGGCATCTCAATCTTGGTCGCAGACGCCAATTATTTGCCCCTCTGTAGTTCCCCTCTTCAGCGACCCTGCCGAATTAGGGGATATCACTTTCCCGTGCCGACGGCGATTGATTTGCCGTAAGCAGGAAAGAGGCGTCCAATAACGGTACGCCTCTTCGCCTGTCTCAAACCCGGACAGATCCGGATATTCTCGTGTTATTCCTGCCTGCCAGAACGCTCTCCTCAAACTGCCAGCATTTTCTGGGCCAACATCATGTCGTCATCGATGTTGGTCGTCGTGATGCCAAGCAGGCCGCCCTGGAAGAACAGGCTATCCTGCATGCCCAGATAGTTCTGGACGAGCTCGCTTGAATAATCGTCGCCATCCATCAGGATCTGGGTCATCGTGGTGCCCATCATGGCTTCGCCATTCTCGTTAAAGCCAGCCAGTTCGGTGTGTGCGTCCGAACCGCTGATATCGTCGACGCCGAACTCGCCATCCTTCCAGTCGTGCTGCTGGCCCTTCTTCCCAACATCGGCTTCACCGTCCAGGTCGGCGTCGTGCTTCAGAATGAATTCGACCGCAGCGGTGTAGGAATCCCAGATCTCGCCATCGACCGTATCCTGGCCCGTGTGCGGATCCTCGCTGTCGCTTCCCGGAGTCGTCAGCGAATGATTGTTCAGCGTATTGAGGAACGTCGCTCCCAGGTCGCGTTCGAGGGCTTCGGTATAGTCGCGACTGCCCTTCTCATCCGCGGGACCACCGCTGACCCAGTCATGGAGCTGCTCGGGCGTGAGGAAGATATCGTCGCCCGGATCGTAGAGCCCATCATTGTTCTCATCCCACAGTATGAAGGTGTCGTTTTCACCGTCACTATCGGTATCCGTGCCATATTTCGTGAGCAGATCGGTGGTGCTCCAGCCTTCCTCGTCGAAGTTCTTGTCTCCATCGGGCACGCCGTCGCCATTGGCATCGCCATTGTTGTCGTCATCGCCGTCATAGAGCGAATAACCCAGCGTCGATTGCCAGAAGCCGGGGGTGCGATTGGCACCCAGCATCATCTGGTTGCCGAAATTGCCTTCCTCGGCGACACCGATCGCACCGCTGACCACCAGGCCACTCGTGATGCTGAACGTGTATCCGCCATTATATGTCTGCGTGAAACCGTTCTGCTGGATTTCATAGACATACAATGTGCCGTCCGCATCGTCTGACAGTTTCGTCGATCCGTCGTCGCCAAGCGTATCCGGACCCAGGTTGGTAAACTCGTAATAACCAGCGCTGTTGGTGGTGGTCGATGCGAAGAAACCGTTGTCCGGATTGTCGTCGAAATCGATGACGATCGTCCAGCCTTCCAGGCCCGCGCCATCGGGCTCGTCCCAGGTTCCGTCGCCGTCAATATCGCCCCACTTGTAACCGGAGAGATTCATCAGCTCGAAATTGGCGAAATCGAGCCCGGACTGGTCGGCACCCGAGGTGCCGGTGATGCCGTATCCAGCCTGGCCGACGGTCTGGACATAGCCGCCCGGCAGGACCTCGTAG